>JAQGMD010000021.1 GCA_028292565.1 Burkholderia sp.
GAACTGGTGATCACCGGTGTTGCCACGGTGCCGAGACCGGCCGTGATCGTCACTGTGCTGCCTGAAGCCACCGCGGCATAGCCTGCAACGCCGCAACTGCCGGTTACCGATCTGTTGCACTTGTTGATACCCGCGGCGATTGCCGCTGCATGGTGGTGGTGCTTGTGCCGGAGGCGGTAACCGTCGCGGGCAGGATCTGCAAGCCGTTCACCTTGATGCCGGCGATCGCCGAGCCTGTCGCAACACTGCTGAGCGTGAACGAGCTGGTACGCGGCGAAGGAGCCCGGGCATAGCTGAAGGTGGAATCGAATGCAGCCCGGCAGTTGGTCAGCGCACTGCTGTCGCACCAGCGCAACCTGGCCGGAAACTTGTACTCAACCCCGCTGACGGTCGTCGGAGCGCTCGCGGTTACGCACGTCCTCAGGCTGGCGGAGGTGCAAAATTCTCCCGGAATGATCGTATAAAAATATGGCGGCTTGGCTGCATCCGTCTGGAGATTCGAAGTGGTCGTAGCGGAGCTTTGTATGCCATAGGCGTCGTCCTTGACCGCTTTCCAGTTTGGTTTGGTGCTGCTATCGGCCCCGGTAGCCGTGGTCATTCCGGTCATGCTTGGGTAGGTGGTGGCATTGAAGGCACCGGTGCCATCGACCGCGACCGGCGGCTTGTAGGTGACCGCAGGGTTGTAGTACACGCCGTTATAGGCGGCATTCCTGAATAGAAATTCGGAGCGTGCCGAGCTGGGATTTTGCCCGATGCTCCCGCACGTGGGTTCGCGCGTCGATTGCGGTGCGCATGCCCAGTCCGGCATGAAGTCCCAGTCCATACTGCCCGAATCGTCCAGCACGAAAAATACATTGGGCTTTACGTCAGTGCTCGACGCCGCCGAATACGTATTCAGCGGGTCGGTCGAGATGTCGGTTGCCCTCGTGTTGGCGGATGCAATCAGCGCCAGCGTAATCAGCGAAAGGCCGAAGGTGTTGAGCGGTCGGTCGAGAGTCATATCAAGCTCCTAATGTGAAGCACATCCGCAATATTTGATTCAGCGCTATCCCGTTACATGGAAACGACTGTCTGTACGTAGCTCACAGTATTCCGAGGCCCGCTGACGCGCACGGTGATCCGGTAGTACACGACTGAAGGCGCATTGAGCTGGATCTCGCCGGCTTCTTCCGCGTTTCCGGTCGCAACCTGAACCGCCGGCGAGGCGCTGCAGGAGGCGCCTGCCGTTTTTGCGCCCGAGTTCCTGCATAGGCGGTCGATGATGTATTCGACGAAGTTGCCTGCGGAGTCAGCGTCGGTCGGGTTCAGTTTGTGCACCCTCGCGCTTTGCGAAGGCCAGAAGCTGTCCCACGACGTTCCGGCGGCAGGGCTCAACGCCGGGTCGCTGCCATTGGCTGCATAGCCGTTCGTCGATTCGTCGGAATCGAGTGTCGTGCCGCCGTTGTTGGCCGCCAGCCAGGTGATCGCGGCTTCGATGCCGGTATCGGCTGAATGCGTCGCGGCTTGTTGAAACGAGAGGTTGCCGGCGATGATGTTACTGGTGTCGACCGACCGGACCAGCGCTACCGCGGCCAGCGTCATTGCGACCAGCACCACGAGGGCGATGATCAGCACGACGCCGGACTGCCTGGCACGCCGCTTCATTCTTCGCTGAGGGGTATAAGTCATGATTAACATCCTTGCGGCACTCCCATCCATCCAACGTTACGCATCGGTATGACAGCCTCGAATGTCTTGTAGCGATAGTGTTTCCACGGTTCGTCGGCCGCCGTGTTCGGCCCCAGTGTGCCGCTGGTGCCGACGATGGGTGCGGCCGCGTTTTCCGACCAGGTGGGCGCAGCAACGGTGACCACGTCCTTGCTGAACTCGCCGTTACGCGCCACCAGCACCAGGCTCAGTGCGGAGATGCGCGCCCAGGCGCAAGCGGAACCCGGTGCGGTCTGGTCGTGGGCACCCGCCTCCGGAATTCCGTCCATCGGCATACTCGTGTCGCGCCAGTACACGGCTTTCATGCTCACGATGTTGTGGGCGATGGGCACCCATATCGCCGGATCTCCGGCGTTCGCGGCGACACCGCAATCGTTTGCCATGTAATCGCAAACCGTCAGGTTTCCGCCGCGGATGGCATAGGCAAGTACGCTGGGCGACTGGCCAAGGTTAAACAGCGCTGTGCCGGCGCCGCCGGTCGCGGCCGTCACATTGCTGGTGGTGGTGGCTGTGATGCGGTTGAGGACCAGGTTGGTCGTGCATGCGGAAGGCGCAGCAATGACCTGATCGCCGACTGCGAAAGAACTGGGCATCTGAACCGTGTATGTGCTCCCGGACTGTCCGAGGATCGGGTTGCCTTGTGGCTGGCCGTTGGCATTGCCAAACATGACGAGCAGCGTGTCGGTATTGGCGTCGGCGGCGGGAATGATGGCAGTGCCTGGATTGATAGCCACCGGTGCGAGACGAACCGGGGTGCCGATATTGCCGCCCGATGGCAGCGTCCACAGCACGTTGCAGTGGAATACGCTGACGGCGCCGAAACCGTAACCGGCATGTGAAATGTCGCGCTGCATCTGGTGGAATCCGATGGCGCCGTTGCCGACCGAATCACCGGCGCCGGTCGTGCTACGTTTCCGCTCCTCGGACAAGGCGAACACCTGCAGCATGATGATCGCTGCCAGGCTGCCGATGACCAGGGCGACCATGATCTCCACCAGGCTGAAGCCTGCGGGACGACGAACAGATGATGTACGCATGCGCAACAATTTGACCCCCTTACCGAATTTGAGCGACAGCGATGTATTGGTGGGCGTCGGACCCGGCACCCGCGCTTGGTGCCAGCCACCTGACGGTGACGGTCACGATGCCCTGGTCGTCGACCACCACCGTCGGCGGATAGCTCTCAACGTTGGGCAACGTCGTGCTGACATGGCCTAACCACGTGTTGTAGCCTGTGCCGCCGGTGTTGAAGTTCGTCTGAAGATTGGCTGTTACGCGGTCGGTGGCCCACATCGTGCCAAGCAGGCCGTCCGCGAGCAGCGAAGCTTCGGAGCGATACTTCGCCTCTCCCACATTGCGTACCGCCGCGGCCTGCATACCGACGATTGCGAGTATGCCTACGGAGAAAATGAGGATCGCAATGAGGCCTTCCAGCAGCACCATGCCGGCTTGTTTGTTCAACGTCTGGAGTCGAGTATTCATGGTCGTCTCAGCATGCCTGGGGGTCAGGGGGAGTGGTGACGGGGCGCGCCGGATCGCACATGCGGATCTGCCCGCCGGCGGTAACGACCACGCACAGGCAACGCATTTTTCCCCCGCTGGTGACACAGGTGCCTGCGGGATTGGTGATGTCGAAGACAGCGTTATTCGCTGCGGGTAGCGTGCGTTCCCTGCCCAGGCCGTTGAAAACAAGCGTCGTCGTGAAAACAGGTGACCCAGCGACGGCGCCGGAAGATGCGACCACTTCGGAGGTCGCCACCTCGCCGCTTGTCGAGCCTTCCGCCTCGCTGCGGGTCTGGATGACCGCAGGACAGTCGGCGCTCGCTGTCACACATCCCACCGACCACGCGGACTTTGTGCCAAGAACGAACTGGATAGGCGTGTTGCGCTGAACGGCTTCGGCCCGGGCGAGCTGAAGCCCGTTCTGTATGGCTTCGGCCGCATTACGGATCTGGCTGTTCTGAATAAAAGTGCTATAACTTGGCGCGGCGAGACTCAACATCAGTGCGACGATAGCCACCCCGATCATGATCTCGATCAGGCCTACACCATCCTGTTTTACCGGTCGCTTCAGCATGTGCCGGCCTTTGTGGTAACCCAGCAGGTCGTGCTGGTCGTCCAGCCGGAGGGTACGCCGGTGGTCACCTTGGTGTTGCTTTGATCCAGGGTGTAGACGAAGCCGGTCATGGAACCCGTGCCTGTGGCCCGCAGCTTGAAGGTCGTCGCTGTCGGTACCGGGTCGCAGTCGAAGGAAAAGTGCTTGCTTGTGGTGGTATCCACGGCGGCGCAGAGCGGCGCGCCCACGTAGGTTTTGTTATCCTGGAAAAAACTGCTCCATCAGCACCCGCCTGGAAGCCAGCTGGGAGGTGTCGTCGGGAATTCTGCCGCGGATCAGGTAGTTCTGATACGACGGCACTGCAACTGAAGCAAGAATGGCGACGATGGCCACCGTGATCATGACCTCTATCAGCGTAAAACCGCCCGGTTGTGCAGCATGTGCCTTGCCCATTCTCATGTCAGTCCCTTTCGCGAAATGCGCCAGTCTGGAAACCCGTCTTCGTTACTTTGTGTCAACTTAATCTATTGCTCTTCGGCAAAAAAGTTGCTGCCGATAAAGGGTTTGAATTGTTGGATGACTGTTGGGGGACAGCATTGGCGCGTTGTGGCCGCACTACAGGGGGCACGATTTCAAGTGCGTTGAAGTGGCTCTTCGCCTACGGTCGCTCGTAGCATCGGCGAACTTTTTCGCATTTTCATGCACAACATTGTTATTCGAGGCAGGAACTCATATAACCACTGATAGGC
>JAQGMD010000025.1 GCA_028292565.1 Burkholderia sp.
AGCGGGATTACGGGAGCGGCCTGTTCGTCGCATAGAAATGCGAGAACTGACGGACTGGTCCGTCGAAGCCACGAAGATCTACGCCATTAAGGAATGATCCATTCGCAAAGACAGTCTTGCCGCCCACCACTTGACAATGGTTGTCCGACGACGATTGCGGTTGGCATGGTGCCACAGCGCTCCGTGCACTCGCAGCGAAAGATACGCCATCGTCAAAGCGAATGCGGGTCAAGACGTTGCTGGAGTTAAGGAACTCCGGACCGGACCCAAAACCCCTCAGCGAGGTCGGGGCAATGGCACCGGTTGGCACCGTCCATTCGACTTGGATGCTCTCGTCTTCATTGCTTAACGGGAGCACGCCGTTCGTATTCGTCATCGATTTGATGTCGGTGATGACGTCGGCGTTGAGTGTGGCCAGCCCCTTTACTCTCAATTCCGGAATCGTCAATGCCCTGGCGAGCGTCCGGTAGTACTGCGTGGCCGCCACGGCGGTCGGAGCGGCAGTCAGGTAATACTCGAACTTCCAGACGCTATTCGCCGCGAACTTGGCGATGTCGTCGTTGGATGGACGCTCGGGATCAAAAACCTGTGCAGCCTCTATCGCGGCGGGATCAGCCGTCATAGCCGTATCGGCGTACTCACCACGGACCCGGATGAAACTGGTGCCGGTCGGCGCACTGTCTTTCTGGATGGTCAGATTCGCGGAGCCCGCGCTCTTCACAAGGGTGATGACCTTTTGCTTCGGCGTCGTAACAACCACTTTTTCGATCACGCCGTTGTTGGGCACGCTTAGGGCATAGCCGGTGCTGTAGTATGTGGCGGCCGGCTGGTTGGGATAGGACCGCAGTTGGTGGTATGCCGAGACGCTGCCCGGATAGGCGTATTCGTTGCCGATGAGGCGTAACTTGTTGTCCGTGGCGGATTTGCGAACGACCGCGGTCTGATTTTCAGTGCTGGCGATGCGGTAGGAAATCACCATGTCGCCATTGGCGCGGGTAAATTCATAGTTGCCACGGTCGAACGCGACGTTCTGCACCCCAGCCCGGTAGATGCCGCTGAACGGGCTGCCCGCCGTGCTACCGACCCTCGCGCCGTTGTTCAGGTACTTCGTCGGATCGGTGCCCTCGAAGATGTCCTTGCACGCGGTCGCCTTGATCTCGGATGCAGTCGCATTGGCAGCGTTCGGTGTATCGACACGATCGGATGCCGGCAAAGCATAACAGGCTGACATCCGTTGCAACAGGTCGGCGATCAGCGGCGCCGTCCCTGTTTCAACAAGTGACGACTCCGCCACCGCCGGAAGGGGCGCCGGAGTGGTCGTGTTTGTGAACTGGATTGATGCGGGTTGTGCGTCTTCTGCCAGTGATTGTTTGATCGCGACTTCGATATTAGCGGTGTTGGCGCTGCTCGGCGTGATAGTGATCGACAACGAATCAAGAGCACGGTCAAGCCCTGTGCCATTGGCTGCGAAGCTGCCGGTCAATGGATTGACTGTCGAGCCGACTGCATCCAGCAGCGGTTTAAGCAGCGCAATGATTTCGTCGGCTTTCGCGTTGACCTTGACCGAGGACAGCAGATCGGGGTTTGCCTGCATCTCGGCCGCCAGTTTTGACGGGTCACCGGACGCTGACAGACGCGACGCAATCAGGTTGGTGATCGGCGTGATGTTAACAGTGGAATTGCCGGCCGCTGCGGCCACGCTTACCAGGGTCAAATCATCGCGGACCGCCTGCAACACGAATGGCGCGACGGCATTCGCCGACAGCGTGATCGTGTACTTGCCATCGGCATCGGTGGTGGTGCTGCCGACGACAGCGCCGGTTTTGTCGATGATGCTGACCGTCGCTCCGCTGAATGCCGCTCCGGTCGCGGCCGTACCGCTGAGAGTAGTTGACCCGGTGGTGCCACCCTCGCTATTGCCGCCCCCGCCACAGGCGTTCAGCAGCGCCCCCAAAACAAGAACAGTCATAACCTTAGGTATTAATCGTTGCTTCATGCATGTCTCCATTAAGTGAAACGAGTTGTTGTTTGTGCATCGTCGGTGGCCAGGACTTATGCGTTGCGACTGCCCGTCCTAGGGGTGTCCTTCAGAACGGCTTGTTACTCCGAAAATGGCATTGGCGCTTATATCCCGAGAGCAACTGTATTGGGGTTTATCAGCTTGCACATCACATGATCATGTGAGGTACGATAGATTTATTTCCTGCAGGTTACAGCTTCATGTCAAAAATTTAATCAAGGGGCCGTATGAATGCGGATTCCGCGTTGTTAAACGTGATCGTCGTCGAAGACGACCAAGTAACACGGGCAAGGTTATGCGATGCCATTGCCGCCCAGCCGAACATGAAGGTAAGCGCGGCGGTCGATCGGGTTCGCCCCGCACTTGAATGGCTTGAAGCCAACAAGCCCGATCTGCTGCTCACCGATCTGGGACTGCCGGATGGCAGCGGAATCGAAATCATCAAGCGGTGCGCCGTACTGCACCCGGATTGCAACATCCTTGTCGTTACCATGTTCGGGGATGACAAAAATGTACTGTCCTCGGTCGAGGCAGGAGCGTCCGGCTACATCCTGAAAGACTCCGATCACCTTGATGTAAGCCGGGCGATGCTTGATTTGCTCGCCGGCGGCTCGCCGATGAGCCCGGTCATTGCTCGGAAAGTGTTGAACCGTGCCCGCTCGGCCGAGACTCAGGCCGGAACGTCACCTGCCAGTGACCATGGGGCGCTGAAAGTGACGCTGACGGGACGTGAAACTGAGGCATTGAATCTGATCGCCCGTGGATATACGTACGAAGAAACCGCCCGCATGCTGACGATCTCGCTTTCGACGGTACAGACCTACATCAGAAGCATCTACGGCAAGCTCGCCGTCAACTCACGCAGCGGGGCGGTGATGGAGGCCCATAAGCTCGGATTGCTCCAGGACGACCTTTTTCCCAAACGAAGTTAGGAGCGCCCACCCTTTGAAGCGCTTTATCAAGTCGGTTTTCTATGGCCTCGTATTGGTTCTACTAGGCTCCCTGCCGCTAGCGCAGGCAATGACGCTGCTGGACCATGCGACCGCGACCTTCGAGATCACGGCCGGAGCGCGTGACCCGGCAGAGGTAAAACTGCCATTTAACTGGAACACTGCACTGGGAGGCGCGAGCGGAAAAGCCCATTTCGTCATCAAGTTTCCCGCTGCCCCGAACGGTCCTCAGCAAGCGTTGTTCATCCGCCGCATCGGCAATTCGTTCGAGCTCGCGGTGAATGGCGAGCTGCTGGAAAAGGCCGGCATTCACGGCGATCTCCATACTGATTCTTCTACCCGGCCAAGGCTCATCGTCATCCCGCCCCACCTTCTGCGAGCTGACAACATCGTGTCGATTACGATCGGAGCGGTGAGTGGACGGAGCGCCGGCCTCGGGCTCGTCTATGCCGGACCCGTCGATGAAATGCGCGGAGTGTACGAACAAGCTTACCGATGGAGAAACTCCGCCTATCTGGTTATTTTCGTCATCAGTGTCATTCTGGGCGGATTGGTTTTTTTGCTTTGGCTGCGTCAGCGCGAAGATTTATACCTCTACTACGCATCGAGCGAGCTGCTGTGGGCGGTTCATCTAATTGACATGCAGTTCGAGGCCGCGCCCCTGCCATGGCCCTGGTGGGGAATTCTTAATTTTTCATGTTATGCGATTGCGCCAGGGTTTATCTGCAAGTTCTCATTGACGCTGATCGGCAAGCACAATGGATGGATGAAACACCTGACTGACTTCCAGCTGTGGTTATCGGCGCCCGTCATTGCGCTAGCATTACTTACGCATCGCCCCGGCCTCGTTTCGATCTGGCTTGGGCTGACCATTGTCTTGTGTAGCGTCGTTGCCACCATGGCCATATGGCGCGGATTGCGTAGAAGCTCGATCGAACAGCGCATACTCGCAGCTGCCGTCGCAATAACCTGTGTCGCCGCGATACGTGATATGTACGTCTTTCGGATATTGCCTGGTTACGGCGGCTTTCCGGTGCTGGTGTTTGCATGGGCAGCGTTTGGCCTCTGCATGGCCTGGATTATTGCCGAGCGCCTCCACGCATCGACGCAGTCCGTCAGCAGGATGAACCGCAACCTGTCGCGACGCCTGGCCCAGCGCGAGGAAGAGCTTGGCGTTATGTTCGAATCCCAGGCTTCCCTGGATCGCCGTCACGCAGTGATGGAAGAACGCCAGCGAATCATGAGAGATATGCATGATGGTATCGGAAGCCAGCTGGTCAGCGCAGTTCATCTCGTCAAAGATCCGACCGTCTCGCGAAGCATGCTCGTCGAGCAGCTGCAGGATGCACTGGATAACCTCAAGTTGACCGTCGATGCGATGCAGGATACCGATGGAGACATTGCGATGCTGCTCGGGGCACTGCGCTATCGGTTGGCCCCAAGATTCGAGGCCATTGGCGTTGCCTTGAGTTGGGAAGTGATGCCGCTGCCAGTCGTCCAGGACTGGACGATACAGAAATCCCGTCATCTGCAGTTGATTCTATTCGAAGCGATTTCCAATCTGATTGCACATGCAAAAGCAACGCGAGCGCATCTAAGCGCAGAGCACAAGAACGGCGAAAATGGTGAGGAGATAGTCATCTCGCTCAAGGACAACGGGATAGGCTTTACGGAGGTCACTTCGGGAGCAAGCGGCCAGGGTCTTGGCAACATACGGGCACGTGCCGCCAGCCTGGGTGCAACCATCCAGATCCTTTCTACTTCCGAAGGGACCCGTTTAAACCTGACTATTCCCGTAAGGCCCGTCTCTCTATAAGGCCTGGCATCGAAGGCAGTCGATCGGGTCGAACGCGAGCCGGATCTGCACGCCGCGGGTAGCTTTCACGCTGAATTCGACGAATAGTGGCATATTAGGGGACAGACCCTGAGGTTTCCCCGCATTTA
>JAQGMD010000058.1 GCA_028292565.1 Burkholderia sp.
GTGCGGCGCGGAACAGATACGGGAAGCACAGCGCATTGTTGATCTGGTTCGGATAGTCGGAGCGGCCGGTGGCGATGATCGCGTCGGGTGCGACTTCCTGTACGAGCTCAGGCCGCAGCTCCGGTTCGGGATTAGCCAGTACAAAGACGATGGGTTTGGCCGCCATCTTTTTTACGTCTGCCTGCGTCAACAGCCCCGGACCGGACAAGCCCAGGAATACATCGGCCATGTCCATTACATCGGACATGGTTTTGCCTTTCGTATCCTGTGCCCACGCGCGTTTTTCTTCGCTCAGATCGCGGTCGGTGGTAAGCACACCGCGGCTGTCGCAGACGTAGATGTTTTCACGCTTCACGCCCAGCTCTACCAGCATGTCCAGGCAGGCCATCGCAGCCGCACCGGCGCCCGAGCACACGACCTTGGCCAGCGATATGTCGCGTCCTGTAAGGTGCAGTGCATTCAAGAGGCCCGCGCCGACCACAATGGCGGTGCCGTGCTGATCGTCGTGGAACACCGGAATGGACAGGCGCTCGCGCAAGCGGCGCTCGATGTAAAAACATTCCGGCGCCTTGATGTCTTCGAGGTTGATGCCGCCGAAAGTCGGATGCAGGGCGGCGATGATGTCCACCAGCTTTTCCGGATCGGTTTCATCGATTTCAATATCGAAAGCGTCGATGCCGGCAAACTTCTTGAACAGAACTACTTTGCCTTCCATCACAGGCTTGCCTGCGAGTGCTCCGATATCGCCCAAGCCGAGCACCGCAGTGCCATTGGTGATTACGCCGACCAGGTTACCCTTGGCAGTGTACTCATAGGCCTTGGCAGGATTTTTATTGATTTCGATACAGGGTGCGGCGACGCCCGGTGAATAAGCGAGGGCGAGATCCGCCGAAGTGGCTACAGTCTTGGTGACTTCAATGGCTATTTTCCCCGGCCTGCCGACGGTGTGATATTCGAGCGCGTTTTGCTCCAGCGTTTTCATTTTTATAAGGTCAGAAACAGTTAATTTTTAATGCGGCCGGCTTCGGGCCCGCGCCGGGAAGTGATGAGCGCAGGAGTATGTCAAATAAACCAGAGAGTCGCAACCATGTCCTGTTCAGGCCAGGAGCAGCAATTGCTTTTCCAGCGGCTTTACCAGCTCTCTGCCGCGCAGGATGTCCAGCCATCGCAGAGGGATCGCGTCGAAGCCGAAATGGATTCCGGCGAGTCCGCCTGCGATGCACGCTGTTGTGTCTGTATCGTTACCAAAAGCGATCGCTGCCTTCACCACGCCTGCGTAAGTGGATTCGTTGCACGCGCTGCGGGCAGACCAAAGGCAGTCGACCACATATCCCGACCCCGTCGGAACAGCAGCTTTCAGGGAGCGAACGAATTCGAGCGCGGTCGCAAGCGGCGTGCGTCCGTAGATCGCCCCCAACGCTTCTTCCGCATCGGCCCACGCCTCATTCATGCCCCGGCCTTCCAGCAGCCGCCTGGCGACAAGCACATAGAGCGCACAACAAACCTGTGAGTGCGGGTGTCCGTGGGTCACCAGGGATTGGACATGCGCCATATTGACGAGGTCCTCGTCACTCCCCCGGTGCCACAATGCCAGTGGAAGCACGCGCATCAGGGAGCCATTGCCGTTGTCTCGTTCACCGCTGCGTCCGGCGAGCTCGGGCGAAATGCCGCCTCTCAGATTGTCAAATGCATAACTTGTCTGGATGCCTATATCAAACACGCGTCCATCCACCGCGAGGTAACCGTTATCGGCCCACGCAAGAAACTTGGCCGCCAGATTCGTTAAATCCAATCGGCCCTTTTCAAGCAACGACTCCAGCAAGCAAAGTGCGAGCGCACCGTCATCCGACCATGTGCCTGGCTTCACCGTGGCATGCGCACGGCGAAAACTCGGAGGCGGCGTCATATCGATCAGCTGGCGCGCCGGGATAGCGGAGGCAGGTTGGAATTCGTACGGCACGCCTAAAGCGTCGCCGATAAGCAGCCCATAAAGGCCGCCCTTCAAACGATTGGTGTGATTCATGAGCAACGTGTTTGTATCAAGCGGGTGTCGGACCTGGGGAAGCCATGCGGACATCGGCTTCGGGTGCTATGAGATCGTTGCCAGAAGGGAGTTCCATGGGAACTGGACGGCCGGATGCGGCCATTTCTTCGGGGAAGCATACTATCGCAAACTGGCAACTCCCGCAAAGCGACGCGCGCGGCGCCCGGCATGCTATAGCCGAAAAGCGACACATTTGCGGAATAGCTGGAAATCAGAGGCCGGGCTTTTTTAGTTGCAGGCGCGCCAAAAGCTTATCCGGCATAGGCCCGTTGGAGTTCGCCGATGTCGATCTTCTTCATGCGTAACATGGCTTCCATGACTCTCCCGGATTTTTTCTTATCGGCGTCATTCATCATCTCGACCAGGATTTCAGGAAAAACCTGCCATGAAACGCCATACTTGTCCTTCAGCCAACCGCACTGCTGTGCTTGCTTGTCGCCGCCCTCGGAAAGCATATTCCAGTAATAGTCGACTTCTTCCTGGGTATCGCAAGGGACCTGAAGCGAGATAGCTTCGTTGAATTTGAACACCGGGCCACCGTTCAGGGCGGTGAACGCCTGGCCGTTGAGTTCGAATGCGACGGTCATCACAGATCCCGCCGGTCTTCCGTGGATCTCATGCCCCGCTTCTCCGTAACGAGACACGTTGGTGATCTTTGAATTCCGGAAGATGCCGGTATAAAACCGCGCGGCCTCTTCAGCCTGATCGTCGAACCACAAACACGGGGTAATTTGAATGCTGCGCATGATGTTCCTCCAGGTCCGGATGAATGACTAACGGGACTAACGGGTGAGCCTTCCTGCCAAACTGAATGTAGCTTAGTCACGGGAGCGGAGAGTGTCCATCAGCCGGAATCCGTCGGGCATCTTGCAATTCCGAATACGGAGTATAAAATAGCCGAAATAGGAGGATCACATGGCATTCGCTTATGCATATCCGCGCAGTCGCTTCGAACCGGCCGTATTTGTCGATTTGAACGACAGGTCCGAGCGCGAACGACTATCCAAATCGGCTCTCAAGGGCTACTTCAAATTGGCTGCAGCATGGAAACTTCGCGATGAAGACGCCCGCGACATGCTCGGAGGACTGTCCAGCAGCACCTTCTACGAGTGGAAGAAGAACCCCGACCGCCTTCTTGAAGTCGACCGAATCACGCGAATCTCCTATCTCATCGGCATCTACAAGGCTTTGCACATACTCTATGGCGACAAACTTGCTGATGAGTGGGTGGCCTTGCCCAACAAGAACGTGATCTTTGCCGGCAGGACGCCACTCGCGTACATGCAGGCAGGGGGACTCCTGGCCATGCAGACAGTGCGGAAACTGCTGGATGCGCGTCGCGGAGGGCTATAGCTTGCGCGTTCCGCCGGTCACCCTGCTCCGCCAGTTCGATACCTGCCGACTGATTCCCTCGCGCTTTGCGGATAAGGAAGACTCGGTGCTCGCGGCGATTTCCGAGGGTACCGAACATCTGCGCGATCTTTTCGACCTGGACAACGCCAGCAACGAACGCCTGATGGGAGAACACGGCCTGTTGCCGGGGATAGGCGTGGACGAGCTGGTATTCGGGGTGCCGAATTTCCGTATCATTAACGCTGCCTTCACCTATGCCCGTCCCGAGGGCAGCCGGTTCAATAGCGGCGACCGCGGCGCGTGGTACTGCGCGTTCGATACCGAGACCGCGTTGGCCGAAATCGTTTTCCACAAGACCGTGGAATATCAGGAGATCGACCGCTTCGACGACAGCGTTTCGTATCAGGCATTGCTGGCCGATTTCAGCAATGAGTTCCACGACGTTCGTTCATCGAAGGAATTCTCGAATTGCCTCGACCCGCAAAGCTACATCGCATCCCAACAACTGGCGGCCCATCTGCTGGAGGCAGGCTCGTTAGGCATCATCTATCCGAGCGTACGGCGCGAAGGCGGAACCAACCTCGCTTGTTTCAGGCCCGCCCTGGTGGGCAACGTGCGGCGCGGCACAGCATATCAACTCACGTGGTCGGGCACACCGCAGGCCAGCATTGCAGTTGTGCGCAGCTGATTGCACTTGACCATCCGCCACATCGCCACACGGCACGAGCTTGACGATGATCAAGCCACGATGGCACTTTTGACATTTCCTGTCCAAGTGGATAAGCCTAGGATTCTCGATAAACACGGCGCAAACCCTGACCCGAACAACATTTTGGTCGAAGCGGCGCTGTGACCCATTCGAATCCGTATTAAGGACTTCGACGGGCTCTTATCCGCAGGACGTCTCCCTTTAACGGGACGATCTCCCGTGCATCTACGTTTCATGTGAATCCGTTTCTTTGCGAAGGAGGCTGCCCATGACTCATCCGATTTTGCTTATCCCCCTGCGAAAGCAACTGCCCCGCTGGCCACTGATAGCATTATTGAGTGTCGGCCTGTGGGCCGGCAGCGGAAACGCCTCCGGTCAGGAGTCGGCCGCAAGCGCTATCGATGCCGCGCCCTATCGCGATACGAAAGCACTGCAAGATCTGGCAAACCTTGATGACCTCCAGTTGCAGGGGCGGCTCAGCGCTGATTTCCCGCGCATTCAACAGACCCTCCGTGCTTTTTTTCCGGCCACGCTGGACGTGCGCAGACGTTCTCACGGCTTTGCCGGAGCGGAGCAGGCATGCCTGCGCACCCGCGCGGCCATCCCTTGCAGGCTGCACATGAATGACCTGATTGAACTGAACCGCGAGAAGGAACAACGCTCCCGCATCCTTATGAATCCATTCGGCACAGCGCGTCAGTAAGCACCACTCCACTTGCAATCAATTCTTTTAAAGAAGGAGTCGGCATATGAAACGATTCATTCTCAGTCAGGTATTTGCGGTGCTAGCCGCACTAACCGGCACCGTCCTCAGCCAGGCATCACTCGCAGCCGATCCCGTTCCTTTTGGCGCAGTGACAGGAAGGTTTGTGTTGACGTTTTCGGATGAGTTCAACGGGACCAGCCTGGATCGCCGCAAATGGAATGATCACATCTGGTACGAACCCTCAAACCCGACCATCAACTACGCCGTGGAGGGCGGGTCGCTCAAGATCTGGCCGCAACGCGACGCCTCCGGGAATTTTTTCTATCGTGACATCGACACGGACGGGCGCTTCTCGCAGAGGTATGGATACTTTGAAGTGGAAGCCAGGCTACCGTACGGAAAAGGACCATGGGCCGGGTTCTGGTTATTCAACCATATAGGTAACCGCCGTCCGGAGATCGACATCTTTGAAGTCTATCCCGGCGGCGGTCCCGATTCCGGGTGGTCTGATGGAAATCTGCATCCGACGGCCTACGGCATGACGGTCTGGAGAACGCCAACGTCGCCGATTGCCGAGAAGACGATCGTCACGCCCGATCTTTCAGCCGGGTTCCACAAGTATGGCGTGAAGTGGGAGCCAGGCAAAATCAGTTTCTACTTCGACGGCCAACGGGTGTTCGTGGCCAACGCGTCGATCAACGACCCGCTCTACATTATTCTTAGCTTGTGGTTCGGCAGCGCAAGCGGGCAACCCGACAGCACCACGCCGACGAGGCCTGACAGTCCGTTTGAGATCAACTATGTCAGGGCGTGGCGTATTCGATAGTGGTAAGGGCCGTAGTAGCACTCACGCCTTTATCGCTGCCCACAGCAGGCACAACCACCCGGCCAGGAGCGCGACCCCTCCCAGCGGAGTGATCGCCCCGAGCCATCTGATTCCGCTCATGCTGAGCAGGTAAAGGCTGCCCGAAAAAATCACCGTCCCGGCGATGAAGCACCACCCTGCTGCGGCGATCAAAGTGCCGGGCCATTTTGTATAGGCCCATGCAACCACGAATAGTGCAAATGCGTGGTACATCTGATAGCGCGCACCGGTCTCAAAGACAGCCAGCATATCCGCATCAAGGCGTGCTTTGAGTCCGTGAGCGCCAAAGGCACCTGCAGCAACAGCGAAGAAAGCGGAAGCTGCGCCGAATGCGAAGAAAAATCGATCCATGTTTTACCAGAGAGTGACGTAAGAAATGATCGGCAAAGCCGACGGAGGTAATCCTATCAGCAGGAGAAAATGTTCGCTTTACCGCGCTCCGATAGTGGCGGATTGAGATTGGCACGAAGCGCCCCATGTTTCCCTATGTACAACCTTGCCCGTGTTTAACCTCCACTGATATTTCTCAAAACGATGAAGGCTTGCACGGCATGTCGCCGTTTTCGTTCATTACACTGTGATCGAAGCTTCCAAACACATCGCGACTTATGGTTGCAGTGGGGCGAAGGAATCGCGCTGTACAACGCATCGCAGTCGTGTTGAGTATCACGAAAATCCGTCCTCAGGCGTCAGCCACAACGTGAGTGGGATCATTCAACAAATTCAACAGCCAGGAAAGTCGAGGAGCGCCATGAAAATAGTGAAGAGCATTGGAACCACGATTGCAGTCGCCGTTGTTGGCCTTTCCGGCAGCTACGTAAGTGCGCAAGAGTTCTCGACGCGCCTGTCCGGGTTCAACGAGGTTCCCGCAGCGATCTTCACATCCGGCACCGGCAAGCTTCGCCTTAAGCTCGATCGGCGAGACGAAAGGATCGATTACACACTCTCCTATTCGGGTCTTACTACAGCGGTGACTCAGGCTCATATCCACTTCGGCAAAAAGCATGTGGCAGGAGGCATCATTGCTTTTTTCTGCTCGAATTTGGGGAACGGCCCAGCGGGAACCCCGGTATGTCCATCGGGCGACGGAACGGTGAGCGGTACGATCACTGCTAACGAGGTCGTCGGGCAGGCCACGCAGAATGTAACGGCGGGGGACTTCGCCGCTCTCGTTGCCGCACTCACCTCTGAAACCGGATACGCCAATGTCCATACATCAAAATTCGCGGCGGGCGAGATTCGTGGTGAAATCCGCGGCGAGGATCGTCACCGCAGTGACGATCATCACGGCGATAAACACGACTGACCACCATTCAGAATGCTGACCGGGCGAATTAGGCACCGCGCAGGGATAAGTTGGGCAATTTGGCGGCCGTCGCGGGATGCGGTGCAAGGCGTGAGGAGGAGCCATAGCGAGCTATGGCGACGACGAGCAACGCAGCAACGCGCCCGCTACGGCCAGC
>JAQGMD010000075.1 GCA_028292565.1 Burkholderia sp.
GCAGTTGTACTCCGGCATATTCGATTTCATAGTCGCCGATGAGCTCGGTTTTCATAGCCGCCTCCCTGTAGAGATGTGATGGATCACAACAACGGAAAAGCATGGAGGAAACAGTGCCAGTTTATGAACACACACGGTCGTCCGGCAAGCGCCTTACTTACCGGATTGAATACGATGATGGAGAGTATTTTATCGAACGCGACGGGCAACTCAAGAAGGCCGTGCCCGACCCGCTCATGATCGGCGTCGTGCCTAGTGAAGCGAAGAAGGAATTGATGTTAAAGATGGCGATTGCGGATATTGAGATGCTGACGGGGATGGAGGAATGAGCAGGGGGCGTTGCGCCTTTACTCCTTCCCCTGCAAGGGGGAAGGAGTATTCAACCCGCACTAATGCAACATTACCGGCTTCTCATCCACCCGCACCCGAAACAGCGCATAAGGCTTACGCCGCAAATCCTGCCCCTGATGAAAACGCGCCTGCCGATGCAGCTGATTTGCAGTAACGTACAAATACCCGTCCGTCGCCAACGAAAGCGTATCCGGCCACAAAAGCCGGGGATCATGCGCAACAGCATCCCATTCCCCATCCTGATTGCGCCGCAGAATCGCGTTGTGCTCATAGTTGGTCGCGTAGACATTCCCCGCCGCATCCGATTCCAGCCCGTCGGAGGCGCCGCCCTTGTTTCCTTCGTCGGCAACGGTTGCCTCAACCACATCGTCGAGCAGACTGCGATCGATCAGCGCCTGCACCGAAACGCTGTATAGCCGCCGACCTCCGAGCGGACAGTAAAAAAGGCGCGCGCCGTCGGCACTGATGGCAATGCCGTCCGAGCCCATGCTCGGTCCGAGCTTGATTGTGCCGTCGGCCTGGTGCACGACGAAGGGACGTCCTTCCACCACCGGCAGGAAGTGCTGCAGTTCTTCGGGCCTGGTGGTCACATGGTTGTTCAGCCGGCGCCAGCTGTCACCCTTCTCAAGATCCACCACGACGATGCCGTTGGGCCCCTTGTCGGATGAATCGGTGATGAAGGCCATGCCTTCCTTGCCGCGCCGCAAGTCGAAGCGGATATCGTTGAGGTAGCTCTTGGGATAAGCGACTTCCTGCGGGAAAAGTATTTTCTTGACGACGGTGTTGGTCGCGAGGTCCACGCACACCAGCTTCGGTCCGCCGTACTCGCTCAACTGAAACAGCGGACTTCCGGTATCGAGTATCCACAGGCGATCGATCGGATCGACGACGACGCTCTGTACCGATACAAGCGTCGCGCCAAGATTGTCCGGATCGGTCCGGTTGATTTGTTCGTTGGGATAAGCCACGCACTGGCCATCCTTGATTTCGGCCACCGAGAACGGCACATCGTCACCCCACTTCGGGAAATTGACGAAGATGCGCCCCTGGTGCGATACGGTGACGCCGGTCGGCATCGCGCCATGGAAGAAGGCAACGGCCTCGAGCGCGCCCAAGGGCTCATCGGCCGGAAGCTCCTGGCCTTGTATGTTCATGGCGACATCTCCTTGATGATGCGGGCGCGAATCGCGCGACGACAGGACACTGTTCAATAGAGTGCAGGGCGCTTGTACGGTTCCGGTACTCGCGGGTCGCGGTAAGCTTGTTAAGGATCCCGACGTTAGAACGCAAGTTTGCGTGCACGACACAAGGAGTAACAAGATGAAAGCCGTTGTTTGCCAGGGCCCGCGCGATGTTAACGTGAAGAACATGCCGGGCCCGAAGATCCAACGTCCGGGCAACGAAATCCCCAACCTGACGATGAACAACCTCGTGGGCTCAGTGACGTTCACCGGCGGGATCGGCGTGGTCGCCTTGGCTCTGGCGCCGGGTTGAGTAGGTTGGAATCTGCGGCGCGCCCGTTGATCCCAACACACCGCACCACGCTCGCGGTGCGGCTCTCTTACCTGCGACAGCGCCGAAATCTCACCCCACCTTACCCGCCGCCGCAAACACCCCACTCGCGCGAAGAATCCGCCGCTCCCCCACCATCAAAAAACAATTTGCAAACGCCAGCCGCCCACCAACACGCTGAAGATCTACACGCGCCTCAACCCAATCACCAGGCCACGCCGCCTCCACAAAATCCGTCGACAGATTCACGGTCACCATCGGCTTCTGATCTTCATTCTCCATCGCGATCGCAACACCCAGGGCGCTGTCGGCCAGCGTCGCCAGCAGCCCGCCGTGCGCCATGCCCTTGATATTGGTGTGCCTCTCATCGATGCGTACGCCAACCAGGTGCCGGCCGTCTTCGGTGCGCTTGTGGTAAAACGGCCCAATCAGTTGCACGAAAGCGCTCCCGCGAAGTACGGGCTCAAAACCATCGGGGACGGGCAGGGCATCAACATGTAGTGCTTGAGTCATTGGATAAGTACCGATCAAAAACGCGAACAAAGGTTTCGTGCATAATAACCAAAATAATGGAATAGGGTTCTGCAGTGCAGTACCACATCCCGAACGATAGGAGACAACGCCATGAGCGTCAAAGAACTTTTCAAGCTCGACGGCAGGGTCGCGCTGATTACCGGCGGCTCACGCGGGCTAGGCCTGCAGATGGCCGAAGCGCTGGGCGAGATGGGCTGCAAGCTCGCGATCACCGCACGCAAGGCAGATGAGCTGACCGAAGCAAAGGCGCATCTTCAGACGATGGGCTTCGAGGTCCTCACCGTCGTCAACGATCTGTCCAGGACCGACCAGATACCATCCTTGGTAGACCAGGTCCTGCAGCACTACGGCACCATTGACATCCTCGTGAACAATGCCGGCGCCACCTGGAGCGCACCGGCGGAAGAGTACCCGGACGAAGCATGGCACAAGGTGCTCAACCTCAACGTCGATTCCGTCTTCTTTCTTTCGCGTGAAGTAGCGCGCCGCTGCATGATCCCGAATAAGTCCGGCAAAATTATCAACATTGCGTCCGTCGCCGGATTGCGCGGCAGCGCGACCAACGTCACCACACTTGCGTATCACACGTCCAAAGGCGCGGCAGTCAACTTCACCCGCGCGCTCGCTTCCGAATGGGGCAAGTACAACATCAACGTCAACGCGATCTGCCCCGGTTTCTTTCCATCGAAGATGTCCGCCGGACTTCTGGAAAAAGTAGCGGAAACAGTCGTCGCGAGAGCGCCATTGCACCGCATCGGTGGCGAAGAGGACCTGAAGGGCGTGGTGGTGTTCCTCGCCTCCGAGGCGTCTCGCCATATCACCGGCCAGAGCATCGCGGTCGACGGCGGCATCAGTGCAGTGTAGGACTTAAAGTCACATCATGAGCCAGGATCCACAAGAACGTTTCGCCGGCACCCGTCCGGTCACTCCGCAACACGCATTCGATGTCGGCCGCCTTTCCGCTTTCATGCGCCAGCATGTCGACGGTTTTCGCGGCGACCTGCAAGTCGAACAATTCAAGGGCGGACAATCCAACCCGACCTTTATGCTGACCGCAGGCGGCAAACAATACGTCATGCGCCGCAAACCACCCGGCGTCTTGCTGCCTTCCGCCCATGCCGTCGATCGCGAATACAAAGTCATCAGCGCACTTGCAGCCACCGATGTGCCGGTCGCAAAGACCTACGCTTTGTGCGAAGACGAATCCGTCATCGGCAGCATGTTCTACATCATGGACTACGTGCAGGGCCGCATCCTGTGGAATTCCGCATTGCCAGGATTCGAGCCACGCGAACGCGCGGCGTTGTTCGATGAAATGAATCGCGTCATCGCCGCCTTGCATCAGGTCGATTACGAAGCGGTCGGCCTCGGCGGCTACGGCAAACCCGGTAACTACCTCCAACGGCAGGTGACGCGCTGGACCGGGCAGTACCGTGCCTCCGAGACGGAGCGCATCGAGGCGGTGGAGAACCTGATCGCATGGCTTCCGCAACACATTCCCGCGTCAGATGAAACCCGCATCGTGCATGGCGACTTCCGCATCGATAACGTGATTTTTCATCCGACCGAGCCGCGCATTCTGGCAGTACTCGACTGGGAACTGTCTACGCTCGGCCACCCGCTGGCCGACTTCGCATATCACTGCATGACCTGGCGCATGCAGCCCGGGCCGGCACGCGGAATGGCCGGGTTGCCGTTGCAGGAACTCGGCATTCCGACCGAAGAAGAATACCTCGAAGCCTACCTGCGCCGCACCGGCCGCAGCGACGTTTCAAAGAGCGACTGGGAATACTACATGGTGTTCAACATGTTCCGTCTCGTCGGAATTCTGCAGGGCATTGCGAAGCGCGCATTGCAGGGCAACGCAGCGAGCACCCATGCGGTCGAGACCGGCAAGCGAACGCGTCCACTTGCGGAACTCGCATGGCAACTCGCCGAGCGCATACAAACGAATAACTAACCGAGAGACACCAGATGACATTCACATTTTCCGACAAGGTCAAAGACCTGCAACAGCGCGTGAGCGCATTCATGGACCAGCATGTCTATCCCGCCGAACACGTGTTCGAAGCGGAAATGGATGCCGCGCGCCGCAACGGCAATCCCTGGGTGCCGACCAAAATCGTCGAAGAGCTGAAGCAGAAAGCACGCGCCGAGGGATTGTGGAACCTGTTCCTGCCCGAGTCGAAATACGGCGCCGGCCTCACCAACCTCGAATACGCGCCGCTATGCGAAATCATGGGCCGCTCGCCGATCGGACCGGAAGCCTTCAACTGCTCCGCGCCCGACACCGGCAACATGGAAACGCTGGTGCGCTACGGATCGGCCGAGCAACAGCAGCAATGGTTGCTGCCTTTGCTGGATGGCGAAATCCGCTCCGGCTTTGCGATGACCGAGCCGGACGTCGCATCCTCGGACGCGACCAATATCCAGGCGCGCATCGAACGCGACGGCGACGACTATGTGATCAACGGCCAGAAATGGTGGACCTCCGGCGCCAATGACCCGCGCTGCAAAATTCTGATTTTCATGGGCAAGACCGACCCGGACAACAGCAACCGTCATCGCCAGCAGTCGATGATCCTGGTGCCCCTGGATGCGCCGGGCGTGACAATACTGCGCCATCTGCCAGTGTTCGGGTACGACGATGCGCCGCACGGCCATGCGGAAGTGCGCTTCGAAAACGTCCGTGTCCCCGCGACCAACATGCTACTGGGCGCCGGCCGCGGCTTTGAAATCGCGCAGGGTCGCCTCGGCCCTGGCCGCATTCACCATTGCATGCGCCTGATCGGCCGCGCCGAACGTGCACTGGAAAAAATGTGCCGGCGCACTTTGGAGCGCACCGCGTTCGGCAAGAGAATTGCAGATCAGGGTGTCACCCGCGAACGCATCGCGAATTCGCGCATCCTGATCGACCAGGCGCGCCTGCTCGTGCTCAATGCCGCGCACATGATGGACACCGTCGGCAACAAGGCAGCCGCCAAGGAAATCGCGATGATCAAGGTTGTCGCACCGAACATGGCATGCCAGGTGATCGACTGGGCGATCCAGGCGCACGGAGGAGGGGGCGTAAGCGAGGATTTCGGTTTGGCGCATGCTTATGCGAGCTCGCGTACCTTGCGGCTTGCGGACGGCCCGGATGAGGTACACCGCAATGCGATCGCGAAGCTGGAGTTGGCGCGGTATATCGAGCGCTAAAAACCTCACCTCTCCCGCTTGCGGGAGAGGTGCGCCAGGGCTAACCAAACCAGAACCAGAGACCCAGCATGTCCACTCGCCACTTCACCTACTGGCCCAGCCACCAGCCGCATCACCTCACGGTCCCCGAAACCAACCTCTATTACAACGTAGAAGTATCCGCCGCCCGTTTCCCCGACAAGCCGTACATCATCTTCTACGACACCCCGATCACCTTCGCGGAATTCAAGGACGAAACCGAGCGTATCGCCGGTTACCTCGAACAGGTATGCAAGGTAAAGAAAGGCGACCGCGTGCTGCTGTACATGCAAAACAGTCCGCAATTCGCGCTCGCCTATTACGGCATCCTGCGCGCCAACGCGGTCGTAGTGCCGGTCAACCCGATGAACCTGACCGACGAGCTACGGCATTACGTGCATGACACCGGCGCGATCACGGCCATCGTTGCACAGGACCTGTATCCGCAAATGCAGCCGTTGCTAGGGCAGGGCCTGGATAACATCATCGTAGCAACATACGCCGACTACCTGAAGCGGCCCACCGACCTGAA
>JAQGMD010000084.1 GCA_028292565.1 Burkholderia sp.
GAGCCATCAGGTCGACGCCGGGTTTGTGCATTTCGCGGCCGCACACATGGAGTTCTCCGGAGTAGATCGTTTCGAGTCCGTTGATGCAACGCAGGGCGGTGCTCTTGCCGGATCCACTACGGCCGATCAGGGCGACAACCTGGCCCATCTGCACGTTGAGGCTGACACCTTTCAGGATTTCGGTCTGGCCGAAGGATTTATGCACCTTGTCAAACTTGACGATCGTGTTCATTGCTTGTCTCCTGTGTCTTGTCGGTGACCGACTATTAGCTCTTCTTGAACTTCCGCTCCAGGCTCGACGCGAGGCGGGAGAGCGGATAGCACATTGCGAAATACATCACTGCGGCGATGCTGAATACCAGGAACGGCTCGAAGGTCGAGTTGTTCACCACCCTGGACGAGTACGTCAGGTCGAAGAATCCGATGACTACCGCGTACGATGAGTTCTTCACGATCTGGACCAGGAAGCCGACCGTGGGCGGAATCGCGATGCGGAACGCTTGGGGCAAAATCACATGGGTCGCGGTTTGCACGGGTGTCAGCGCCAGGCAATCGGCGGCCTCCCACTGCGTGCGCGGCACGGCCTGGATGCATCCTTTCCAGATCTCTCCGAGGTAGGCGCCGGCGTAGGCGGTCAGGGCGAGTCCGGCGGCGACCAGCGCCGGCAAGTCGAAGCCCGCCACGCTGATGCCGAAATAGACCACGAACATGATGATCGGCAACGGAATACCCTGGATCACTTGAACAACGATGCCGACGCTCTTGCTGATCCATTTGTTGCGGCTGCTGCGCGCCAGCGCAATCGGCACTCCGAGGATAGTGCCGCCGACGAAGCCGAGAGCGGAAAGGACTATCGTCCATCCGGCGCCCTTGAAGATGAAGAACAGGTGGTCAATTGTCAGTCCGTGCATTGTTGTCTCCTGGTGGTCCGGGTATCACTGTTTGGCATTGAGACGACGACGGCGCGGGAACGCGATGTTGGCGCCCTGCTCCATCACCAGGCGCAACATCCACGACAAAGCGAGGTACGCCACCGCGATGACGATGTAGATTTCAAAACCGCGGAAGGTTTCGGACTGGATGCGATAACCGATCGCAGTCAGCTCTTCGGCGGATATCTGCGACATGATGGATGTCGCCAGCATCATCAATACAAACTGGCTGACAAGCGACGGATACATCTTCTCGACGGCTTGCGGCAGGATGACATGCAGGATCACGCGCCAGCGCGGCAGGCCCAGGCACTCGGCAGCTTCAAGCTGGCCCTTGGGAATCGACTCGATACCGGCACGAATGATCTCAGTGGTGTAGGCCGCGACGTTGATGACCAGGGCCAGGATGGCCGCAGTCAGTGCGGGTATCCGGATCTGCAACGCCGCCAGCCCGAAAAACAGCCAGAACGCCTGGATGACCAGCGGCGTGTTGCGAATGATGTCCACATACCAGGCGACCGCCTTGCTACCCCACGGCCGGCCGTACACACGGATGATCGCGAATGCTGCGCCGACGGTGAAGCCCAACGCGATACTGAGGGCCGACATCTGGATGGTGAGCCAGATGCCGCTGAAGATGTCGCTCCAGTTCGTGGCGAGGAAGCTGAAATCGAACTCGTAGTCCATGGTTTTGTCTCCTGTGCGGCGTCCGCGGGTTGGCGGCGCCTTTTCTTGTGGTCAGAGCTGGATCGATGCGCCGGGGCGTAGATAGGTGTCGACCCGCCCGAAAGTGTTGCGCAGCGACTCGCCGAATCCGGGCAGGCTGATTTCGAAAGTGTCCCCGTCGCGCGTCGCTACGCCATCTGAAAAGGAGGCGGTCGCGGAACCGAAAAAATGGAGATGCACGTCGCCCGGCCGCAGGAACTGCGAATACTTGAAGTGGTGATATTCCAGATTCTCGATGGTGTGGCTCATGTGCTCTTCGCCGGTGCGGAAGCACTTTTCCCACAGGAGTTCGCCGTCGCGGAAGATCCGGCTGAAGCCGGACAGGCTCTTCGGCAGTGTGCCGACTTTAAGTTCGGGGCCGAACGAGCAATAGCGCAATTTGGAATGGGCCAGGTAGAGGTAGTTACGGCGTTCCATGATGTGATCGGAAAACTCGTTGCCGACCGCGAAGCCAAGCCGATAAGGTTTCTGGTCCTGCCCAATCACATAAAGACCAGTGAGTTCGGGTTCTTCGCCGGCGTCTTCCGCAAATGCGGGGACGGGGATCGATCGCTGCGGATGGACGAGTATGCTGCCGTCGCCTTTATAGAACCATTCCGGCTGCACCCCGGGCGAGCCCGGTGGGGGGCGACCTCCGTCGAGACCCCAGCGGAATACCCGCATCGAGTCGGTCATGGCTTCATGGGGGACGTGATCCTGGTGCATGGCGTCTCGCAGCGATGCGCTGCCCAGATGCGTCAGGCCGGTGCCGCTTACCAGGCAGTGGGCGGGATCTTCCTCGTGGTCGAGCGGGACCAGGATGCGGTGCTCCGCGAGGATCGCCTTGTAAGACTCGCCTTTCGCCGTTCCGACACCAAGCGACTCGACTTCAGCTTCGAGGCTGCGGCCATTGGCGATCGCGCACAGGGCTATCTGCCTGGTGGAGCTGACGTCTTTGACAACGCCGACCTGTTTGCCGTCGTCGGTGATGACGCCGACGCGCCGCCGGTCCTTGTCGTCCAGAAATTGGATGAGCCGCATTTACTTTGTCTCCTGATGGCGCTGGTGGTGCTCATGCGCGCCTTTCCTTGTTGTGGGCAGACTATATAGTCGGCTTTCCCTCCTGTATATTGAATAATTTCCATAACGTGATCACTTTTACGACTCACAGATGAAGAATACGATCGACGTGCTGATGTCCCGGCTGAGGATGAAACAGTTGCAGCTCCTGATCGCGCTGGACGACCACAAATCCATGCACAAGGCGGCAGGGGTGATGGCGATGACGCAGTCGGCGGCAAGCAAGGTGCTGCATGAACTGGAGTCGATGTTCGAGGAGCCACTGTTCGAGCGCTCGAAAAAGGGCATGCTGCCGAACCAGTTCGGCCACTGCATCATTCGCTATGCGAGGCTGATGGTGACCGACCTGACCGCCTTGTGCCGGGACGTGGCGGAAATCCGCTCCGGTCAGGGTGGCCGGCTGGCAATCGGAACCATCATGGGGGCCGTGCCCGAGGTGGTCGTGCCGATCCTGAACTGGTTACATACCAGGCAGCCCAACCTCTCGATCGAAGTCGTCGAAGACACGAGTCTGCGCATGCTGCAGCTTCTCGACGACGGGCGCCTCGACCTGGTGATAGGGCGGGCAAGCGTCAGCGATCAGCCTGGGAAGTATGTGTACCAGCCGCTGCAGGACGAAAGGGTTTCGGTAGTGGTGGGTTATGGACATCCCCCGATCAAAAAGAAGGACCTGAGCTTGCTCGACCTGAAAGACCATCGCTGGCTGGTCTACCCGAGCTCGATGCCGATGCACACCCTGCTGGAACGGGAGATGGACCTGGTCGGATGGAGCATGCCATCGAACCAGATCTCCACCGCATCGACCTTCGTCACGATCTCCATCCTGCAGAGAAGCACCGACATCGTTGCACTGTTGCCTACCGACGTGGCAGGCGTCTTCGCCAGGTACAAGATGATTCGCATACTACCGATCGAGCTGGGATCGAAATACCAGACATTCGGCATCGTGACGCGCAAAGGAGGCGCGCTTTCGCCAGCGGCTGACCAATTCATCCAGTTGCTGCGGGACCGGAATCTGGTCCATTGAACCGGACCGGGCAAAAAAAACCCGCTGACCTTGCGGCTAGCGGGCTTAAATCCAATTCAAAGAGAGTTGGAGGAGACAGGTTCACTATAGCGCGCTGCAACATGACTGTCCGCTTCATTTTGGTGATAGCAGTTATTCACCAGACTGATTACACGCATGAAAAAGCCCGCAGGCACGGCCTGCGGGCTTTCGGGTCTCCAACGCATCCATCGTTGAATCGGATTTTTGTAATCCGGATGTTACATAGGTTCAGCAAAAAATTCTGATGAAAAGATTAATGGGCTAGTGGGACCTGATACCGAGCGCCTATTGGTTCCACGCGACTTTCTTTTGAGTCAAGACGCTATTGCTCCAATGCTTGACCATTTGTCGGGAAAGCGGAGAATGGGCTTTGCGCCGGTTAATAGTGCTCAACGTAAAAGAAAGCGCATCATGAAAACCATTGGGGGCAAGGTTCACGAGATCGACGCCGAAGGACCGCGGCGGGTCCAGGTCGCAGAATTCATCAGGGAATCCATCCTCACCGGTAAATTCCTGGCGGGGAGCCGGATTACCGAACGCCAGGTATGCGAGGAAACCGGCGCCAGCCGGTCATCGGTGCGGGAAGCGATACGTCAGCTGGAAACCGAGGGATACCTGAAGAGCATCCCGAATCGCGGCTCGGTGGTCGCCACGCTGACGGCCCAGGAAGCGGGCGATATCTATCAGGTGCGGGCTGTGCTGGAAGGGCTGGCCGTACGCAATTTCATCAAAATGTCGACGGAAGAGGAACGCGGGCTGTTACGGATCGCGTTGAAGGAGCTCGCTGCGGCGATAGACCGTAAAGAGGTTCCCGCCCAACTGAAGGCGATTGAACAGTTCTACGATACGCTGCTGGGGGGATGCTATAACGTGACTCTGGTAGACATTCTGCGACTGCTGCACGCACGCATCGCGCGACTGCGCGCAACGTCGATCGTCAGCCCCGGACGAATCAAGGAGTCGTTGACCGAACTCGAGAACATCACCTCGGCGATAGAAGACAACGATGCGACTCGCGCATGGGACGCAACTGTGCGTCATATGGAAATTACTTCAGCGGTCGCTTTGCAGGTAATAGGGCGCAAGCATGCTGAACACTAAGAGCAGGCGTTGAAAAGATGTACCGAAAATGAACACAGGGCGGACACAATGTGCCCGCCCTGTCACTTTCAGTAACCGCGACGAGGCCGTGCAACCCCCTTCGTGAGGAAACGCGCCTGTAATTTTTTCCAGACAAATCCGGCTATCGCAAGAGCGATCATTTTTTTCATGTGTGCCTCCAAAGGTATGAATGAATAAAAGGGTCTGGGTAATTCCATGCGCATCTATTCGCGCCAGGAACCATGCATCTACCTTTATGACTGATCATCAAGTCCTTCGTTCCATCCCATTGAGTGCGCGTCAGCAAACCTCAAGCGGCTGACGCGACTTTGTGGATTACTTCTCGTTGATCCGCGCATCCTCTTCCGCGTACGGCGAATGCAGATGCACCGGGTGCGCCGAGCGCTTGCGCAGTTTCATGTTCAACAT
>JAQGMD010000090.1 GCA_028292565.1 Burkholderia sp.
AAACCCGCCCCTGCCGAAAAGCCCGCAGAGCTGCCGACGGGCCCGCATGCCATTCCCATGGCGGATATAGCGGTTCAGGCGGAAGCAGCGCTATCAAGGGTACGCCAGCTCGAAAACAGAAGCCGTATCGACGATGTGGTACAAACGGCAAGCGAAGAAATTCCCTTGCTTGAACGCGAGACGTCGTTGCGTATCCGGGAGATGCGGCAACTGTTGAGGAGGAACACGCCTCTTGAAGCAATCCGCAGCCTGGAAGAAGAATGGCGCGAAATAGATACACGCACCTCCGCCCTTACACGGGACCTCACCCGCGCCGCACTCCAGCTTGACCGCGACGTCAAGGAACTGGAGGCGCTCAGCGCCACATGGGAGGCAACCAAAAAAGGCGCTGTGGAATCCGGCGCGCCGCCGGAAGTGCTTCATCGCGTGGATGAGATCAGTGGCGCCATAGCTGAAGCGAAAAGGCAAGTCATGAACGAGCGCTCAAAAGTGCTCGCTTTGCAAAGCCAGTCGGCTGCAATAGACGCTCGTGCGACGACAGCCCGGCTGGCGCTCAGGGAGGCGAGTGAACGCGCCGTCACGCGGCTTGTATACAGGGACAGTCCTCCTCTTTGGAGCGCGGCATTTTTTCAGACGCCGGTCAATACGATTTCCCGGGAGGCGCGTGAGAACCTCTCGAGCCAGACCACCGGCCTGACGGAGTACTTGCGCATGCATGCGACAAGAGTCGCGTTGCATGCACTGTTCTTGCTGGGCATGGTTGGTGTTCTTTCGCTCGTGCGGACCAAAGTCAGCGTCCTCTGCGAAACTGACGGGGAGCTCCAGAGATCGCGAAAAATATACGACATGCCGGTAGTCACCGCCCTGCTGGTCGCTTTGCTCTTCAGTCACTTGTTCTACCTCCGTCCACCGAGAACGCTTTGGGTTGTCATTGGCGCGCTGGGAGCCGCTCCGGTGATGTTGTTTGCCCGGCGCGTGATCGACTCCGGCCTCTATCCCTTGCTTTATGCCATCGTCGGCTTCTATCTGGCCGACGGGTTGCGCAGACTGTTCGCGCCGTTACCGGCAATATCGCGATTGATGTCCCTGGCAGAAGCCATCGTCATGATCGGCTTCATCTTATGGACGTTTCAACTGTCCAGGCGCGAGCTTGACGCTCCGCAATGGGCGCAGCTTCCCGCATGGCAGGCAGTTCGCGTCGGTGCCTGGATAGCGCTTCTGCTCGTCGTGATTGCGTTCATTTCGAATGTCGGCGGTTACGTCAGGCTGGCTGACCTGATCGTGCATACCGTGGTCAGCAGCGCGTACACGGCTGTAGTCCTGTATGCACTCACACGAGTCGCGCAAGGGCTGCTGCTGGGCCTGCTCTACCTGCGGCCGATTTGCATGCTCCGCATGGTGAGGCGCCACAGGATGGTGCTGGTCCGATATATCGACCGCTGGCTCAAATGGCTCGCATTTTTCGCCTGGTTCGGCATGACGTTGCAGGTCACCGGCCTGCTGCAGCCTTTGGTTGCCCTTATGCAGTCGCTCTGGGGGGCATCGGTCACCATCGGATCGCTTACCGTATCGATGGGCGACGTGTTCAACTTCTTTTTCATCATCTGGGCGTCATATCAGTTGTCACGGTTCGCGCGTTTTATCCTGGAGGAAGAGGTCTATCCGAACGTGCGCCTTGACCGCGGCCTGCCTTATGCCGTATCGGCGATGCTGCACTACATCGTCTTGCTCACCGGGGTAGTGCTGGCGCTTGGCGCCATAGGCGTCGATATGACGAAGTTCACTATCGTGGCCGGCGCGCTTACCGTAGGCATCGGTTTCGGTTTGCAGAATATCGTGAACAATTTCGTTTCGGGGCTGATCATCCTGTTCGAGCGTCCGATCAAGGTGGGCGACACCATCCAGATCGATGACATCATCGGGCGCGTTCAGCATATCGGTATCCGGGCCAGCATCGTGCACGCCACGACGGGCGCGGAAGTGATCATCCCGAACGGAAAATTAATCTCCGACAAAGTGATCAACTGGACGCTGTCGAACCAGCTGCGATTGATATCGGTGCCCGTCGTCACCAAACCCGATATCGATGTTGTGGAAGTCAAAAAAATCCTTCTGGATATCGCCCACAAAGATCAACGGGTGGCCAAAAACCCGCCCCCGGAAGTCCTGTTCATCAAGCGAGCCATCGACACGCTGGAGTTTGAACTGCGTGTCTGGACCGACGACCTCGACAATTGGCTGTCGGTCAAAAGCGACCTGATCACGGCGATCAATGAAGCGCTGCGGCAAAGGGAGATGGCGGCCCAAGTGCCCGCATCCGCCGCGCATGGTCCTACCTAGAGCATTTTCAGCCTGACTGTGAGGGTTCTGCCGGCCGCTCGAAGGCGATTGCCGCGTTGCCGATGCTCGGCAGGGGGCCACCCTCGGCGGGCTCCCCTGCCTCCGCTCGGCGCCTTGCACTCGCCTCCGATCAGCTCGGCAGACCGCTTCGCTACCCGCACAGTCAGACTGAAACTGCTCTAGCAGCGCTGCTCATAACTCATTCGTATATCGTTACATCGATAAACACGAGGACGGACGTGACGAGCGTCGGTGTAGTAGTGGCTGTCTCCTCCAACTCTCGTTGAGTTGGATTTAGTGCCCGCTTTGCAAAAATATTTTTCGAAGCGTATATTACCGGCAGTACCTGCCTTACCATTTGTCCACCGAAGGAAGTAACCAGCTGTCGCGAACAAGAAACTGAACGTGCCCCGAGGGCCATAGGAGATGACGATGCAAAAGTTGAGACTGCTTGCTTTGCTTGGTATTGTTTTCGCAGGTTCCGCGTTCGCGGCCGACCCCATCCCGATCGGTGTCAGTCTTGCGCAGTCGCCTCCCGGTTCGGTGGTGCAGGGGACGCAGGTCAAGGACGGCATGGAGATCATCAAGGACATGATCAACGCCAAGGGCGGAGTGCTGGGCCGCCCGATCAAACTGGTTTACGAAGACAACCAGGGCATCCCGGAAAAGGGCAGGGCAGCGACCGAAAAGCTGATCACCAGGGACAAGGTGGTCGCTGTCACCGGGGGGCACCAGAGCTCAGTTTGCCTGGCCGAAATCGAAGTGGCGCAGCGCTACAACACGCCGTACATCAACACCAATTGCTGGTCGGACGACGTCCGCAAGAAGGGCTACCAGCAAGTCTTCAATCCCGGTAATTACAATACCCGCGTTTCCAGCGCGATGGCCGAAACCATTGCGTCGATGAACGTCAAGCGCGTCGTGGCCTTCGCGGAAAACACCGATTACGGTATCGGACAGGCCAAGCTCATCGGCGAATTCCTGAAGACCAAAGCGCCGCAGGTCCAGTACAAATACGAAACGCTGGACCGCGCCGGCAAGGACTTTACGCCGGCCATCCTGGCCTTGCGGGCCAATCCGCCCGACATGGTGATCAACGTCATGTTGCCGCCGGCGGCATACATCGTGATGAACCAGTTGTACGAGCAGGGCGTAGCGCCCAGCGCCAAGACCTGGATGTACGACGGCGCCGGCCTGGCCGACTACCCGGACTTCTGGCAGAACGTGAAGGAAGCCGGCAAGTACATGGTGTCCTTCGCACTTTACCACCCGCAAATGACGATGCCGCAGATGGGCAAGGACTTCGGCGCGGAATACACAAGGCGCACGAAGAACGAACCGAATCGCCTGCTCTACCAGGCAGGCGATTCGCTGTTGCTGGTCGTCGAGGCGATCAAGCAAGCCAACAGCACCGATCCGGCGGCGATCATCAAAGCGCTGCAAACGATCAAATTCGAAGGCGTACGCGGTGCGTTCCAGTTTTCAAAAGAGCCTGGCATCACCTTTCAGCAATGGGCCGAAGTCCCTTACGTGACTTACCAGCTGACCGACGTGAACCAGCCTATATCGAAATCCAACCTGGTCCAGCCTTCGGGGCAGCCGGTGGATTTGAGCAAGCTGCAGAAGCCGCCGAAGTAGTCTCGGCGGTACGTCAAAGTCCCCTCCCGTTTAAGGGGAGGGTCAGGGTGGGGATGGGTTTCAAATGGTCATGCGAGCGATATTGAAACCCATCCCCCTCCATGGAACGGAGCACAGGCTTGCAAGCCAGTGCCGTTCCGCGGGCGGGCGACATGTCGCCCGAAACCCCCGCTCCACCCCCTTGAAGGGGAAGGAGCAATAGCGCCTCAACCACATCCACACCATGAACACACTACGCGACGTCTTTGCCGGCTACGCCGACTGGCTCGGTTACGGTCACGAAGCAAGAGCCGACGCCTGGCTCAAGCGCCTCGAAATCAACGAGCCCGAACTGAATTACTTTCGTACGCAGCCGCATCCGCTCAGTCCGGCTTATCGCGCCGTCGCGCCCAATCTTTCCCCGCCGGACGGCTATAGCGTCGGCGATGAACCGCGCCCGCCGGCCGACGCCACGGCAGCACTCCTGCGCGCGAGGAATCTTTCGGGACTGAACGCGTTCACCTGGCTGGCGGATAAAGTGGTCACGCCCAAGCCCGGTATTCTGTCCGGTGTTCCCATCGCGGTGAAAGACCTGATGGCGGTTGCGGGTGTGCCGCTGACCGGCGGCAGCGCAGCGGTGGATCCAATAACCTCGACGCACGATGCTGAAGTGGTTGCCCGGCTCAAGGATGCAGGCGCGGTCATCATCGGCACCACCAACTTGCACGAACTGGCATACGGCATTACGAGCGACAATCCGCATTTTGGCCGCGTCGCCAATCCGGTCGCGCTCGACCATATGCCAGGCGGCTCCAGCGGCGGCTCCGCTGCGGCGATCGCCGCGGGCATCGTCCACGCGGCGATCGGAACCGATACCGCCGGCTCGATCCGTGTTCCGGCGGCATGCTGCGGCATCGTTGGCTTCAAGCCCAGCTACGATGTCTTGCCGCGTACCGGTGTGATGGACCTTGCCCCCTCGCTTGACCACGTCGGCCCGATGGGACGATCGGTGGAGACATGCGCCCGGCTGTTCATGGCGATGCTCGGCCTGCCGGAAATGCCGGACTGGACTTATCGCAACCTGTCCGGCCGCACCTTCGCCCGGCTAACCGGGTATTTCGAATGGCCGCTCGACCCTGAAGTGCACGCCGCGTCACTGGCGGCAATGGCGGCACTGAAGAAAGACGGCGCGAGCTGCACCGAGGCGGAAGTCGACGGCATCGAAGCCGCCGGCGCAATTCAGTTCAACACCATCTGTGCCGAGGCGACCGAGGTGCATGCGCAATTGCTGCAATTGCGTGGCGAGCGCATCGGCGAGGACGTCCGGGTCAGGCTGGAGATAGGGCATTTTCTCCCCGGGCACTGGTACGTTAAGGCGCAACGCATGCGCCAGCAGTTGGCCGATCGTATCGATACGCTGTTTCTCGATGCCGATTTCCTGGTCTGTCCGACCATGCGCACGCCCGCACCGCTGGTAGACGCGGGTAACGTGGATATCGGTGGCAGGCTGTATCCGTTGCACACCGCCGTCACCAACCTGACGATGCCATTCAACCTCACCGGATTGCCTGCGATTTCAGTCCCGTGGAGTGCGAACGCGAACGGTGTTCCGATCGGCATGCAGATCATCGGACGGCGCGGCGCCGATTGCCAGGTCCTTGCAGTAGCGAGGCGCCTGGAATTGGCCTCGCCCTGGTACCGGCATCGCATAGCCACAATTTAAGAGGAGCCCCATGCTTGCACTCGACCTTTTGGTAAACGGGCTGATCTTCGGGCTGTTCTATGCGTTGATGGCGGTTGGACTCGCGATGATTTTCGGCGTGCTTA
>JAQGMD010000102.1 GCA_028292565.1 Burkholderia sp.
GGAATTGCGTCCGCTGGTACCGCTGGACGGCGGCCGCTTTGCGACCTCCGATCTGAACGACCTGTATCGCCGCGTCATCAACCGTAATAACCGCCTGAAGCGCCTGATGGAATTGCGCGCTCCGGAAATCATCACGCGTAACGAAAAGCGCATGCTGCAAGAAGCGGTCGATTCGCTGCTGGACAACGGCCGTCGCGGTAAAGCGATGACCGGCGCCAACAAGCGTCCGCTGAAATCGCTGGCTGAAATGATCAAGGGTAAGGGCGGCCGTTTCCGTCAGAACTTGCTGGGCAAGCGCGTCGACTACTCGGGCCGTTCGGTCATCGTGGTCGGTCCTCAGCTCAAACTGCACCAGTGCGGCCTGCCGAAACTGATGGCCTTGGAACTGTTCAAGCCATTCATTTTCAACAAGCTCGAACTGATGGGTCTGGCGACCACCATCAAGGCCGCGAAGAAGCTGGTCGAGATGCAAGAGCCGGTAGTCTGGGACATCCTGGAAGAAGTCATCCGCGAACATCCGGTCATGCTGAACCGTGCGCCAACCCTGCACCGTCTTGGCATCCAGGCGTTTGAGCCGGTCCTGATCGAAGGTAAGGCGATCCAGCTGCACCCGCTGGTTTGCGCGGCGTTCAACGCCGACTTCGACGGTGACCAGATGGCTGTTCACGTCCCGCTGTCGATCGAAGCCCAGATGGAAGCCCGCACACTGATGCTGGCCTCCAATAACATACTGTTCCCGTCGAACGGCGAACCGTCGATCGTTCCGTCGCAGGATATCGTGCTCGGCCTGTATTACGCGACTCGTGAGAAGATCAACGGCAAGAACGAAGGCATGATGTTCCCGGACGTGTCGGAAGTGATCCGCGCGTACGACAACAAGGAAGTCGAGCTGACGACCCGCATCACCGTCCGTATCACGGAATATCCGAAAGACGTGGAAAGCGGTGAATTCGTCAAGACCATCAAGCGGTACGAGACCACCGTTGGCCGCGCAATCCTGTCGGAGATCCTGCCGAAGGGCTTGCCGTTCACCGTGTTGAACCGCGCTTTGAAGAAGAAAGAAATTTCGAAGCTGATCAACACTTCGTTCCGAAAGTGCGGCCTGCGCGCGACTGTCGTGTTCGCTGACCAACTGATGCAGTCGGGCTTCCGTCTCGCAACGCGCGCCGGTATCTCGATTTGCGTGGACGACATGCTGGTACCGCCGCAAAAGGCAACCATCATCGCTCAGGCAGAGCACGAAGTGAAACAGATCGAGCAGCAATATTCTTCCGGTCTGGTCACGGCGGGCGAACGCTACAACAAGGTGGTGGACATCTGGGGCAAGGCCGGCGACGAAGTCGGCAAGGCCATGATGGACCAGCTCAAGGTGGAAGACGTCATCAAGCGTGACGGTACCAAGGGAACGCAGGAATCGTTCAACGCGATTTACATGATGGCCGACTCCGGCGCGCGCGGTTCCGCAGCCCAGATTCGCCAGCTCGCCGGTATGCGAGGCTTGATGGCCAAGCCGGACGGCTCGATCATCGAGACGCCGATTACCGCGAACTTCCGCGAAGGCCTGAACGTTTTGCAGTACTTCATCTCAACACACGGCGCTCGTAAAGGTCTGGCCGATACCGCGTTGAAGACGGCGAACTCGGGTTACCTGACACGTCGTCTCGTTGACGTGACACAGGATCTGGTTGTCACCGAAGATGATTGCGGCACTGCGAACGGCGCGTCGATGAAGGCGTTGGTCGAAGGTGGTGAAGTGATCGAAGCGCTGCGCGACCGTATTCTCGGCCGTGTTGCTGCCAACGACGTGGTCAATCCGGAAACTCAGGAAACCCTGTTCGAATCGGGCACGCTGCTCGACGAAGACGGCGTTGAAGAGATCGAACGCCTCGGAATCGATGAAGTGAAGGTCCGCACACCGCTGACCTGCGACACCCGCTACGGGCTGTGCGCCAAGTGCTACGGTCGCGACCTCGGCCGCGGTGTGATGGTCAACGCCGGTGAAGCAGTCGGTGTGATCGCAGCCCAGTCGATCGGCGAACCCGGTACACAGCTGACGATGCGTACCTTCCACATTGGTGGTGCGGCATCGCGTGCAGCAGTTGCTTCCAGCGTGGAAGCGAAGTCGAACGGCACGGTGCGCTTTACCGCCACCATGCGCTACGTCACCAACGGCAAGGGCGAGCAGATCGTCATTTCCCGTTCCGGCGAAGTGCTGATCACCGACGACCATGGCCGTGAGCGCGAGCGTCACAAGGTGCCCTACGGTGCAACGTTGCTGGTCAAAGATGGCCTGGTCATCAAGGCTGGAACACCGCTGGCAACATGGGATCCGCTGACGCGTCCGATCATCACCGAGTACTCCGGTACGGTGAAGTTCGAGAACGTCGAGGAAGGTTCGACCGTTGCGAAGCAGATCGATGAAGTCACCGGTCTGTCGACTCTGGTGGTTATCGATGCAAAACGCCGTGGTTCTTCCGCTGCCAAGATTTTGCGACCGCAGGTCAAACTGCTGAACGAAAAAGGCGAGGAAGTGAAGATCGCCGGCACCGAACATGCAGTGACGATCGGCTTCCAGGTCGGCGCACTGATCACGGTGAAAGACGGTCAGCAGGTGTCCGTGGGTGAAGTGCTGGCGCGTATCCCGACCGAATCGCAAAAGACTCGTGACATTACCGGCGGTCTGCCGCGTGTGGCCGAGTTGTTCGAAGCGCGTTCGCCGAAGGATGCCGGCATGCTGGCGGAAGTTACCGGTACGGTCGCGTTCGGCAAGGAAACCAAGGGCAAGCAGCGTCTGGAAATCACCGACATGGACGGCAACAAGCACGAGTTCCTGATTACCAAGGACAAGCAAGTGCTGGTGCACGACGGCCAGGTGGTGAACAAGGGCGAGATGATCGTGGACGGCCCGGCCGATCCGCAAGACATCCTGCGTCTGTTGGGTATCGAAGCGCTGGCGCGTTACATCGTCGATGAAGTCCAGGACGTGTACCGTTTGCAGGGCGTGAAGATCAACGACAAGCATATTGAAGTGATCGTGCGGCAGATGCTGCGCCGCGTGCAGGTTGTCGATGCGGGCGATACCAGCTACATCCCGGGCGAGCAGGTAGAGCGTTCCGAGCTGTTGGATGAAAACGATCGCGTCATATCCGAAGATAAACTGCCGGCGACGTACGAAAACGTGTTGCTCGGTATTACCAAGGCATCGCTGTCGACCGACTCGTTCATCTCTGCGGCGTCGTTCCAGGAAACCACCCGCGTCCTCACCGAGGCTGCGATCATGGGCAAGAAGGATACTCTGCGTGGTTTGAAGGAAAACGTCATTGTCGGCCGCCTGATTCCTGCTGGTACCGGTCTGGCTTACCACCGCGCTCGCAAGGAAAAAGAGTCGTGGGAAGCCGAAGAGCGCAGCGCGCTGTTGCAAGCCGAGCAATCGGCACGCGTTGCGGAAGCAGAAGCTGCGGCAACCGCGGATGCGAACGCAAACGGGACACCGGGCAACGAAGCCTGATCGTAGTCCTGATAGCAAAAACGGCATCGGAGGGAAACCTCCGGTGCCGTTTTTTTTCGTCCCTGTGGAAGGCTATTTCCGTGCCATCGGCGTGCCCCTGTCGAACACTTCCCGGCAATCCCCTTTGAAGGTCGCATTGTCATAACCGGTCCAGCCGTAGCTGTCCACGTAGCGCTTATGCTGCCTGAACTTCCGGTTCAGGAAGTTCCATTCCAACTGCTCTGTTCCGTCGCGAATATCGGCCATATGCAGCAGCGAATGGAAGATGTTCTCGGTAGCGAGTCTGGCTCGCTTGTTCTCGCGCGGTGACTTAGATGGGTGGGTGTGGCGATAAAGGACCGAGTACCACACCAGCGCCGGCACATGAAAATCGTGCTGCGTATTGTGGCCATGAAGGGCGAGCGTGCATCTTCCGTCATAGAGCGCCTGCCCGTGATCCGATACATACATCATGGACGTCATTTGTCTCGATGATTTTAATGAGCCGATCACCTGCGACAAAAACCAGTCGGTGTAAAGAATGGAGTTGTCATCAGCGAACTATCCTCCAACGCAACGCGGTAGTTTACGTCTAGAAAGATATGCGCGCCACAGATGGCGTGGTCACTCTAATCGCCTGCGTTCCTTCGAAATCTGCGCGGCCAACAGTATAGAATCCAGCCCGCCAGGGGCACTTAACTTCGCTTCAAATCATTGATTGACGATGCGTACCAACAGGAATATACTCGCGAGTTCTCGATTTTAAGCTCTACGGGCTTAAGCGTTCTTTGGTCTGCTTCCGCTTTCTGCGACGCTTTTCCCATGTTGTCCCAAATCGAACCGCGCCCGCCGGCTTGCCGCCAAGGTGCAAGAATTACCCTCTTGGTCCCGGACAATCGATTTCGGGGCTGTATTTTTATTAACGTTGTAACTTTGTTGGATTTAGACCGATGCCAACCATCAATCAACTGATTCGCCAGCCGCGCGTTTCGGCCAAGGTGAAGAGTAAATCGCCTGCGCTGGAAAACAGCCCGCAAAAACGCGGCGTGTGCACTCGTGTATACACCACTACACCGAAGAAGCCGAACTCGGCGCTTCGTAAAGTCGCCAAAGTGCGCCTGACCAACGGTTTCGAAGTCATTTCGTACATCGGCGGTGAAGGTCACAACCTGCAAGAGCACAGCGTCGTGCTTCTGCGCGGCGGTCGTGTAAAAGTCTTGCCGGGTGTGCGTTACCACATGGTTCGTGGCGCGCTGGATACCCAGGGCGTGAAAGATCGTAAGCAAGCGCGTTCCAAGTACGGCGCGAAGCGTGCGAAGGCTGTCAAGAAGTAAATAGTTTTCCGCTAGGTGCTGCACCAGGCGGAATGTGAGTCGGCCCCGAATGGGTCGAGTAAGTGGTTGGTCATGAGGGCCATCCGCGAGCGAGCGGCAAATACACTCAGTGCCGACGCTCAACTGAAGAGTGAAAGGAATCGAAATGCCACGTCGTCGTGAAGTCCCTAAACGGGAGATCCTGCCAGATCCGAAATTCGGCAATGTTGATGTAGCGAAATTTGTCAACGTCCTGATGCTGTCCGGTAAAAAATCGGTAGCCGAGAACATCATCTACGGTGCGTTTGACCACATCCAGACCAAATCGGGCAAGGACCCGCTGGAAGTGTTTGTTGCTGCCATCAACAACTGCAAGCCGATGGTCGAAGTGAAGTCGCGCCGCGTTGGTGGTGCCAACTACCAGGTGCCAGTTGAAGTGCGTCCTGTTCGCCGTATGGCCTTGTCCATGCGCTGGTTGCGTGAAGCCGCCAACAAGCGCAGCGAAAAGTCGATGCCGCAACGGCTGGGTGGTGAACTGCTCGAAGCCGCGGAAGGCCGCGGCGGTGCAATGAAGAAGCGCGATGAGGTGCACCGCATGGCAGAAGCCAACAAGGCATTCTCGCACTTCCGTTTCTAATGGCCGGATAACCGCCTTCGCATCGTTGAAGGCCATCTGCAAATGTAACGCGGTTGAAACCGGGCGCATCTCTTTTAAAAAGTGGCGCTCGGTTTTCGACCATTAAAAGACTTAGGATTAACTATGGCTCGCAAGACCCCCATCGAGCGCTACCGCAATATCGGTATTTCCGCTCACATCGATGCCGGTAAGACAACCACTACCGAGCGTATCCTGTTCTACACGGGCGTCAACCACAAGCTCGGTGAAGTGCATGACGGCGCAGCCACCATGGACTGGATGGAGCAGGAACAAGAGCGCGGCATCACGATTACCTCCGCTGCGACGACCTGCTTCTGGAAGGGCATGGCCAGCAATTTTCCCGAGCATCACATCAACATCATTGATACCCCGGGCCACGTCGATTTCACGATCGAAGTGGAACGTTCGATGCGCGTGCTCGACGGCGCTTGCATGGTCTACTGTGCAGTGGGCGGCGTCCAGCCGCAGTCCGAAACCGTTTGGCGTCAAGCCAACAAGTACGGCGTGCCGCGTCTGGCGTTCGTCAACAAGATGGACCGTACCGGCGCCAATTTCTTCAAGGTGTACGAGCAAATGCGTACCCGTTTGAAGGCCAATCCCATTCCGTTGCAAGTGCCTATCGGCGCCGAAGATAACTTCGAAGGCGTAGTTGACCTGGTCAAGATGAAAGCCATCTACTGGGACGACGCATCGCAGGGCATGAAATTCGATTATCGCGAAATTCCTGCCAATCTCCAGGCTCTCGCCGCCGAATGGCGCGAGAAGATGGTTGAGGCCGCGGCCGAAGCCAACGAAGAGCTGATGAACAAGTACCTGGAAGAAGGTGATTTGACGGAAGCCGAAATCAAGGCGGCTATTCGTCAGCGCACTATCGCCGGCGAAATCGTGCCGATGATGTGCGGCACCGCGTTCAAGAACAAGGGCGTGCAGGCAATGTTGGATGGCGTGATTGAGTACCTGCCGGCGCCGACCGATATTCCGCCGGTAAAGGGCATCAACGAGAACGAAGAGCCGACTACCCGCAAGGCCGAAGACTCGGAAAAATTCTCCGCCCTGGCGTTCAAGATCATGACTGATCCGTTCGTCGGCCAGTTGATCTTCTTCCGCGTATATTCGGGCGTGATCAATTCCGGCGACACGGTGTTCAATCCGGTCAAGGGCAAGAAAGAGCGCCTCGGCCGTATTTTGCAGATGCATGCAAACCAGCGCGCAGAAATCAAGGAAGTGCGCGCCGGCGACATCGCCGCTGCGGTCGGACTGAGGGAAGCGACTACCGGCGATACATTGTGCGATCCGGGTTCCGTGATCACGCTCGAGCGCATGGTGTTCCCTGAGCCGGTGATTTCGCAGGCTGTTGAACCAAAGACCAAGCAGGATCAGGAAAGAATGGGCCTGGCACTGAATCGCCTGGCGCAGGAAGATCCTTCGTTCCGCGTCAAGACTGACGAAGAGTCCGGTCAGACCATCATTTCCGGCATGGGCGAGTTGCACCTGGAAATTATCGTCGACCGTATGCGTCGTGAATTCAACGTTGAAGCGACCGTCGGCAAGCCGCAGGTCGCCTATCGCGAAACGATACGCAAGACCTGCGAAGAAATCGAAGGCAAGTTCGTCAAGCAGTCTGGTGGCCGCGGTCAGTATGGTCACGTGGTACTGAAGATCGAGCCGCAAGAGCCGGGCAAGGGTTTTGAATTCGTTGATGCGATCAAGGGCGGCACGGTGCCGCGCGAATATATCCCTGCGGTCGAAAAGGGTGTTCGCGAGACACTGACCTCGGGCGTAATGGCCGGCTATCCGGTTGTCGACGTCAAGGTTACACTGTTCTTCGGTTCTTACCACGATGTGGACTCGAACGAAAACGCGTTTCGCATGGCTGCGTCGATGGCGTTCAAGGATGGCTGCCGCAAGGCCAGCCCGGTGATTCTCGAGCCGATGATGGCCGTCGAAGTCGAAATGCCGGAAGAAAAAATGGGCGACGTGATGGGCGATCTGTCTTCCCGTCGCGGCATGATCCAGGGCATGGATGACATCGCGGGCGGCGGCGGCAAGGTTATCCGCGCCGAAGTGCCGTTGTCCGAAATGTTCGGCTATTCCACGACACTGCGTTCGCTGACCCAGGGGCGCGCAACGTACACGATGGAATTCAAGCACTACTCTGAAGCACCGAAGAACGTTACTGACGCAATCGTTACTGCAAAGAGCAAGTAATACTGTTCACTGCTGCGGGTCAAATCGACCTGCAGCAGCAACAGCGGACTCCAGAAATACTTAATTAATAATTCGTTCTTTTTGAAGGAAATTTAAAATGGCAAAAGGCAAGTTTGAGCGGACCAAGCCGCACGTGAATGTAGGCACGATTGGTCACGTTGACCATGGCAAGACGACGCTGACCGCAGCGATTGCGACGGTGTTGTCGAAGAAGTTTGGCGGCGAAGCCAAGGCCTACGACCAGATCGACGCGGCGCCGGAAGAAAAAGCGCGCGGCATCACGATCAACACTGCGCACGTGGAATACGAAACGGCCAACC
>JAQGMD010000134.1 GCA_028292565.1 Burkholderia sp.
ATTGAAATCCGCGGGCGAAGCGAACGAGCGACCCGGCATGAACGAGGTCTCGAACCAGCCGTTACGCCGCTCGACGATTCCCTTGGACTCGGGATCCCGCGGCGGCAGCAGCACCAGCCTGGTCGCCAGCGTTCCCATGAACGCATCGACTCCGACAGCGTGACGCTTACCCCGGCTGATACCCGGTTCGTTGTCCCAGAGCAAACGACGCGGAACCCGCCCGAGCCGCTCGATCAGCTCCCACGACCCCAGCAGCAGATCTTCGGTCTTCCGCGTCGGGATCATCCTGCCAGTCACGAACCGTGAGTGCCCCAGCGCGATCACCAGCACCGGCAGCAGCCTTGCCGTTCCGTCCTCAAGCGGAACCTTCTTCGGCGGGAACCACAAGTCACACTGCGCCGCGTCCCCGGCCGACCACTCCAGCCGATCCGCCGGATCGATGCGCTGCTGTTCGGGCCGCAGCCGTTTCACGTTCTCACGGAACCACCGAATCGACCCCTCCCAACCGACCCGTTCCGCCAGCACTGTTGCAGGCATGCCCGGCGTCTCGGTCAGTAGTTCACGAACCCGCGCTTCGAAGGGCGTGAACGCCGTGGGCGCGGCCTTGCGCTCATACCGCGGCGGCGACTCTGACGCCACCGCCTTGATGACCGTGGTCCGCGAGATCCCCAACCTCTCCGCGATCCTCGCCTTCGGTTCCCCCTCCGCGGCAAGCCTGCGGATCAACGCCCAATCCTCCAAAGTGATCACTCTCCAATCGTTGAGTGTTCACTTTTCGAGCGCCGCTACTGTCCAGTTTTCGAGCGCCGTCGACACCAACAGCCTCGTTTGGATGCTCCTGCTGTTCGACCATAGGTGCAAGATTGCCCCTTGACCGTCACTGAGACGTTACGAGCACGCTGGTGGGCTTGAACTTTGGATGTCGCTGCTCATCCACGACCTCATGCGCCCTGAGAAAACCAAACCGGGTGCCAATTGGTCTGACTGAGGCTTCTAAGTCAAGACTGGCCGCCGAGGCGGTGCGGAGGACCTACCGACCCGCCAGACGCTTCCGGCCTACACGGGCAAGGGGCTGGTCGAGCTGCTCCACAAAGTCCGACCCAAGAACAGTGTGCTCTGGCTCGAGGCTCTAGAAAAGTTCTTCCTTAACGGCTTGACCCGAGATAGCGTACGGAATCTCGTTGCGGACGGGAACATTCTAGTAGCCACGATTAGGTACTCGGAGCGGGAAAAGTTGAACGTCAGTCAGTCCTCCAAACCGGTCGGATGCGACGTTTTGGAACTGTTCCGCCAGGTGCCGCTAGACGACCTGCTCATCAGATGTTCCCAGCCCGAAATTGCGATCTCCCGATTTTCTGCGAGTGTCTCCGGGCCATGATTCGGGGTGTTATCTACGTGCCGCCGCTATAGCTGAGACCATAGCGTGCGCTACTTCGGGATGAACAATGTCTCCATGATCTGCAATGACTTTGTCAGCCTGCAGGTTATAGATCTTTCCTCCCTCAAAGTCATAGCTGGCCTCAACGGCCAGGAGCGACCGTGGAGCCGCCTCGGGAGTATGCTGCGCGCCGTTGCGGCCCAGACCCCCAAAACGGGAATGCTCATCGCCGAGGTCAGCAGCGTCATCTCCGGCGATGCTAGACGCGATGGGATATGCCAGACCCACGGCTTTATCATTGACGGTGTGGGTAATGAGTGCCGGACCGCGTACGAGCTTTTCCGCAACTACTCGGCGAAAGGCTCCCGTCCGTCCTTCCTCTTCTTCATCGAAGTTTACGGCGAACGCGTTATGTGAAAAGGCGGCCTGTAACAGCACTACGGAATGCACCGTCAACCCCGTGCCGACGTCAGAGCCCCTAGCTGCGGTTGTCACGAGCCGGGCTCCAAACGAGTGGCCGACGAGGTGGATTTTCAAGTCGGCGCGGACGTCGCGGATTTGACGGAGTAGGGCGTTCACGCCGTCGCCTACGGTCCCGGCCCGTTCCTTCATAAGGTAGTACGTGGAGTAGTTGAGCAGGTTTCTTGCGGCTGACTTGATTCCGGTAAAGAAATCTCCGAGTCCGGTCGCCCGGCCCTGCTCATCCAGTCCCTCCGTATGCGCCTCAGGTTCTGACCCCTCACGTGGGGCACCGTCCACAGGGATTGGTTTTGCAAGCCGGTCCATCAGGTCACGTCCATCAAGAGCGAAAAATGCTGGGGAGGTATCTTCCTCTGTGACTTCGTTCTGGGGTGTCGGTAGAACAGATCGGATGATGTCAGCAAAACTGGTCTGAGCTTTAGGGCTGTCTTCAAGGTCGGTAACTAGCGCTCTGGCCATGTCGAGTTTCACCTCGGCGTCCGGGCTCGCAGTAGCTTCCTGCAAATTTTTGATCTGTTCAATGAGCCCAGCATCCGAGATGGCGCCGGCCAGTCCCGCGCTGGGGCCGGAGACGATTTCCGGGTCAGCAAATTTTTTGGACGGCCACAGAACGGCAAGGACGCCAAAATCGGCCGGAGTTCCTGCTATGCGGGCAGCTGTTAGTTCCGCTCTTACCAGGCTCAGCAGTCCACGGTACAGTCGGCGGGCCTCTTCCATGTTGTTGTTCCATCCATGGGCCAGAACGATGAGTTCGGTAGCCGGTTTCGCTTGGCGGATATGGTTCTTCAGTGCATCTACCTGAGCGGGAATTTCGATGTCACCGCGCTCATTGAATTGCACTTCAAAGTATGAAAAGCCGGACACTTCCGTCATTTCTGTTTCTCCTTATACGGATTGGATGGCACGCATCAAATCGACAATTCCGTGTCCTTGGAAGTTCCGGTCACGCTTCAGGTCCGTTGCGGAGGAGAGAAAGATGTCTTTGATTTCCTCTGATTTTCCTTTGAACTCGTTGCGTACTGACAGGAAGGCGGCTATGACGCCGGAGACGTGCGGGGCAGCCATACTGGTGCCGCTGTCCTCGACGTAGTCACACGTTTGTTTGAACTTCCGCTCGGCTTTTCTTCTGGCATCACCGGCAGCACAGGACACGATTTTTTCGCCAGGTGCGACAACATCCGGTTTCAGCCGACCGTCCCCTGTCGGGCCCTTGGACGAAAAATACGAAACGCCGTACATATGGGGGCTTTCCCGATGCGTGGACCCGACAGTAATGGCCCGCTCGGAGTTCCCAGGATCGTTGATAGTGAGGTCCAGGCCTGCAGACACCATTCCCTTGAATTTGTCGTTGTTGAAGCCGTACCCTGTATTGCCGGCAGCGACGACAACGACCACACCGGAGCGGGCAAGAAGGTCGACCTCAACACATAACGGGCTTTGGCCGCAGGCGAACCACTCGGGTTCGAATTCATACCCCACGCTTAGGTTGACACCGTGAATTTGGATATTGCGGCCGTATGCGTTGACTCGCTGTACCGCTTCAAGCGCGGCAATTATTTGGCTCACCTTGCCCTGGCCGTTCGCATCAAGTACTTTGAAGCTGACGAGCTTGCACTTGGGTGCCATGCCGGTGATCGAGGAAAGCGATAATTTGTCGTAGGTGACCTCACCGTCTTGGTCACGTCGTTTTGCTGCGGCACGTATTTGTGCGCGCACAGGTTTGCTTGCACCAGGGACTGCATCAGCATCCGCTACTGAGGCAGCTAATTCATGGACTGCGGCAGCTTCTTCTACTGTGGCTGATTCAATGCCTGCTGCGGCTTTCTCTTTGACATGTTCCCCTTTGAACAAGGCTCCGGCGATGATACCGGCGACATGGGTCCCGTGCCCGAACTCGTCTGTAAGCGCCGTGCCTGAGTTTGTGAAATTTCTGTGATCCAGAGGCTTTTGGAGCTTCAGATTCTGGTACTTGGTGAAGTGTGGGTGGTCTCCGTCAATCCCTGAATCGATGACAGCCCAGACGACGTTCTCGCCGAATGCAGAAAATGAGACGCGAGCGGCATCAGCCTTCACGGTACTGACGGACTTATAGGTCAGCTTGCTGACCGCGAAGTCAGGCCAAATCTTAAAGATCAACTGCTCACTCGGTGAGTTCTTGGCTCGCTGTTGGTCCAGCTCAACGAGTTTGCTAATGACACGGGGTTCCAGTTGGGCAACCACATACTGACTATTCATTGGACTGATGGGATCAACTCGCTGCCTGGCTTTGTTGACCCCTATTTGTATTGCAAGTTCAATCAGTTGGCTGAGGTCCTCCGCTGCCCCGTCACGGCCTCTCTCGTATGCAAGATTGACGTCGATCATGACATCCAGGATAGGAGGGTTATAGTCTCGCACATCCTCGGGCTTCGGCCCCTCAATTTTCCACTTATCCAGCCATGGTTTAATCGCCCTGAGTAGTGGAACAGCGATCACCGTTTTGTCGAGTACTTCGGGGGTGAACCCGCTGGTGTCCCTAGGATTAGAATCCGGTAATTCGTCTGCGCTGGTGCCTTCACTGGCTGGCTCTGCCATATTTTCCATCGTTTCACTATCAATCCTGCCGGTACTTCCGTATGCCTGTTGTTGGTCTTGCTGGCAAGTCCGCTTGCATTTTTTCAGTGGACCATGACGGACGAAAGGCCAGCAAGTGAAAAAAGGGCAGCGGTCCACCCCGTCGGCAAGTATCCCGCAAGTTAAATTTCAAGCTAAGTAAACGGCATTTGGGCTAATCTTCAAAAAACTGGACCGGAGGATTGAACGGCCCCATGACAACTAGTTGCTCCGATTCTGTGGCTTTTAGTCGGAAGTATGCGGCCGCGGGACTCTTGATCAAAGTGGGGAACGATTGTGGTTCAATCTGCTCGAGGCTGGTCTTGGCTCCGCTGAGCGAGCTGATGCGATCCTGTAGCCACTTTATCCATGCAGGGTCAGGCCCTGTGAAGGGAAACACCTTGAGAAAGGCTCGTTCGACGCTCTCGGGGTCCATGTCATGGAAATCTGGCTCAATCAGGGCGGCCAGGGCGGCGGCGGTTCGCTCGAAAACCAGGTTAGCGTCATCTGCCATCATGTTCCATTCCAGGGAGAAACGATAAGTTTCGCTGGTGGACGCAGGCGACCGAAGCCGAATGCGTCCACCAGCGGCGCTGAAATTCAGAGAACTGCCGCGATGACTAGAGGGGCCACCTTGGCGACTACGCTCATGACGTCGTCGAACCAACCCTTCTCTTTGCCTTCGGGGACAGCCGGAAGCGTGTCGACTTGAAAGTCCTTTCCGTTGATGGCGTCCACGACTGCTGGCACAACGGTGTTGAGTGCGGAGCTCAGGAAGTCCCAGAAGTCCTTGTCATTGGTGAGGCTTGAAGGAGCCGCTGCGAATATGTCTTCGGCCGTTGGCTGCTTGAAATCCTTGCCGAGGACACTCGTGATGATCGGAACTCCGAACCTCACTACGCTGGAGGCAAATGACCAGAAATCCTTATTGGCAAGATCGGATGGTGTTATGTCTGGTGCTTCAACCACGCCTTTGGGCAGCGCCAACGTAGGTTTGATGACATATGCCTGTTGAACTCCGGCGAGGAGCATTGAGCCGAAGGCAGCAGCGGCCATGGTTGAGTCCTGGGTGAATCCCTTCTGGTCTTTGTGCGTGGCGATGAGGTCGGAGACTGCTTTGGTGATTTTGTCTTGGTCTAGCGTTGCGGTTGTCATTTTGCCGTTCCTTTCGTTTGGTCTTTATGAGGGGATGTATTGCTTGCGGTGGGAGCCGACGATCGATGCGATCGCTGCGGCAACATTGGCCGCCGGTTCGCCGGCACCTGGAGGGCTAGGCGAAGGCGGAGGTGCGGCAGGAGATGTGGGTTCCATCAGGATGAAGGTTTCGTCGGCGAGAAGCTGGTTTGCCGGTGGAACCCAATACACCGGGGTTTGGTGCAAATTGAGCGATTTCACCTTCGCAATAACTCTGTCGCAAAGAGAGCGGAGCGGCAGGCTTGGGTCCAAAGTCTGAGTCAGTCCAAAGGTAAAGGCTGATAATGAACTTGTGGCGGGGCTGCCGGCCGCGGCTGTTTCGTCTGCCATGCAGGCGGCGAGGAGTGCGGCATTGAGGACCGGTTCTGCCAGCTCCTTCGCAGCTGGGATGTCCAAGGTGGGGGGTGTCGCGAATTGCTTCACCACAGTGCCGATATCCGAGGTCGGCTTTTGGCCGAAAAACCGAATTTTTGTGACCTGCTGCAGCACGCCGATGCGGGTTACCGCATCCTCGTGGGGGGGCTGGAAGACTTTATTTCGGACAAATGAGGCTTCGCCGCCGGGGAAGAAGACCTTGTCCATTCCACCTGCATGGCATGCGTCCAACACCACCGTCAGGACGGACGAGGGGATGTTTTTCGTGCGGTCTACCAGTTCCTTGTCCTCAAAGAACTTGTCATAGAGGCAGAGCACTTCCACCATAGTGTCGCCCTCAAGCATTCTGTAGCCATGGGAGGACTCGTAGAAGACGAGTTTGTCCCCTGCACTGGCCCCAACGAAAAGGGCGTCCAACGCACGACGAACGTTGTCCAACGTGGCGTTCTGGTTATGCAGGAGGGTGATATCGGACGGAGAGAATGCGTAGATGTCCGTCAGGATTTTTCGGAATGCAAGAGTGTCGTTGATACACGAGTTGAGCCGGTTCCGTGGGTCAGGGTAGTCGTCGATGCCGACGAGGACGGCCTTTTTGTTTGCCATGTTTGTCTCCACTGGGTCGGAAATTTTCTTTTAGGGGACGACGGGTGTGCGGTTGGGGAAGGTGTCGCGACCAATACAGGAATTAGAGCATCGCGGCGTTACAGGATCGTTACAGGTCATGCTGCTGCTGACTTCATCCACTCAGCGTTGAGTCCTGGGTTGAGTCCTGGGGCGTAACCAGCAAGGGTTGCCGCTGCCGACACGCCTGATCCTTCGGCGACGGACATATGCGTAACGCCCGGTTTCTATGCTTCAAATCCATAGGCCGTGAGTGGAAAGCGGAGGTTCGTGCGGCAAGGTTCCAAGGCCTCGGGGCCGGTTCCTTACGGCTGCCTGCGCATCGCCGAGGCCGTCGGGGGGGGGGGGGGGGCGGGCAGGGCGGGTAAAACCCGGTCCACCCCGAAAACCAGCAAGGTGTTCACATGACAGGAGACATGACCAACGCGAATGAACTGCCGGAGAGCGAGTCCGCGGCACAAAACAGTGTTTCGTTTACTCCCGAGGTGCTCGACAAGAGCGTCATTGCCGTATCTCATCTGCGGATCCTGGAGGAGAAAAGTGAAGCGGAGAACCGGGCGCGGAACGGAATAGAATACGTGCCGGACCTGATCGGTGTCATCGTGGATCTCGACCTCGAGTAAAAGGGCGGCGGGGAGAAAGCCAGGCAACGGTTTCGTGAAACTGGTGGATGAGGCAAAGGCCCGTGCAGCCGGCAGCCCGGACAAACAGGGCATCGTCACCGGAAAAACACACAGGCAGTACGACTTTGCGCGGCTTGAACCGGACGTTATCCGCGAGCTGGTACGGCTTGACCAGGCGGGAACCACGCAAGGCGGGGAGGAAACGCACACAGGAAACGATCTACCGTATCTGGCCGGACTTTCCGATCGGCAAGTTACTATTAAGTCCGTCAGCACCGTCAAGGCTGATGCCGCCCGCGTGTCGTTCTCGGCATATGGTGAAGGCATCGTTTGGGCGGTCATCGATTCGGGCATTGAGGGTTCGCATCCGCATTTCGCCGCGCGCGGCAACCTCGATGTCACCAGTCCGCTCAGGCACCGCGACTTCACCGGAAGCGGCAGTGGGCTCAGGGACGCGTTCGGCCACGGCACCCACATGGCGGGCATCATCGCCGACACCCTGTCAGCGGACTCCGCTACAGGCAAGAAAGTCGTCGTCGTGGCCCGTCACCGCGACGAAAACGGCGAAATAGAACCCAGAAGGCTGGAGCTGGGCGCGATCTCGGGGATGGCTCCGAAGTGTAAACTGGTCACTTTTGACGAAAACGGCCAGGGTGAGGCCAGCAACCTTCTGGCGGCCATTGACGAAATTCAGCAGATCAATGGATGCGGCCGCATATTCGGATGCACGGGGTGAACCTGAGCGTGGGATACGGCTTCGAGCCCGAATGGTTCGCCTGCGGGCAAAGCGGCTTGTATCTCTTAAGTACCCCTGTTGAGGTGGGTGGTCGTCGTTTACGGTGGCCTTGGGAGGGGCCGGGGTGGTTCCGGTTTTCGGCCGGGCGTCATGGCCCGTGAAAGAGATCGTCGCCCCCGGCCTGTCTTCCAAGCAGACCGGGACTATCCCATAAACGGTGTATCCGACGGTTTGTTTTAGTAGTTTTCAGCGGCTGGGAATCGGTTGCTGAAGGTGATGGCGAAGGCGTTCAAAGCGGGCTTCCAGCGCATTGTCCATCGGGTCCTGCCGGCACCGGTCGGATCGAGGGATCGGGTGACCAGATACAGGCACTTTAGCGCGGCCTGCTCGGTC
>JAQGMD010000168.1 GCA_028292565.1 Burkholderia sp.
GGCTGGTGCTCACTCCAGGCATCCCTGTCGTCGTACACAAAAAGACCCTGCAGCACCAGTTTCTTTGCAAATTCGAATGCTCTCTGGTTTAGTTTGACTGACATGGCTATCTCCCTCGCTTACCGCAAATATGGGGCCAGTGACAGATATTCAACCCTACATTAAAAAAGCCCGCGCACCCTTGCGGGTGGCGGGCTGATGTTGCTTCTGATCCGGCTGGTTGTCAGACCACGCCCTGATCGATCATTGCATCGGCGACCTTGCGGAAGCCGGCAATGTTCGCGCCCAGCACCAGATTGTTCGCTTCGCCGAATTCCTTAGCCGTCTGGCTCGCGTTTTCGTAAATGTTGCGCATGATCGTACGCAGGCGGGTATCGACTTCCTCGAACGTCCATTGCACCATAGCGGCGTTTTGCGCCATCTCAAGTTGGCTGGTTGCTACGCCGCCGGCGTTTGCTGCCTTGCCGGGACCGTAGCAGATGCCGGCCGCCAGGAACTTGTCGACCGCAGCCTGGGTGGATGGCATGTTGGCGCCTTCCGACACGCAGATGCAGCCGTTCTTCAACAGCTCGGCAGCGTCCTGTTCGCTCAATTCGTTCTGCGTCGCACTCGGGAATGCAGCGTCGCACGGCACCGACCACACCGCATTGCGTCCGGCCGGATATTCCGACACCGGTGTGTACTTCGCTTCCGGGTGCAGCTTCGCGTAGGCGGAGATCGGCAGCATGTCCACTTCCTTGATCTGCTTCAGCGTTTCGAGGTTGATGCCTTGCGGATGGTAAATCATGCCGCTCGAGTCGCTGGCCGTGACCGGCTTGGCGCCGACCTGATACAGCTTCTCAATCGTGTAAATGGCCACATTGCCGGCGCCAGACACCGTACACGTCATGCCTTCCAGCGTTTTGCTGCGCGCGCCGAGCATGTTCTGCGCAAAATACACCGAGCCATAGCCTGTCGCTTCCTTGCGCACCAGCGAACCGCCCCAGTTGAGCTTCTTGCCGGTAAAGATGCCTTCATAACGCCCGGTAAGGCGCTTGTACTGGCCGAACATGTAGCCGATCTCGCGCGCGCCCACGCCGATGTCGCCGGCCGGCACGTCGATAGTCGCGCCCAAGTGGCGATACAGTTCATTCATGAAGGACTGGCAGAAGCGCATCACTTCGTTGTCCGACTTGCCCTTCGGGTCGAAATCGCTGCCACCCTTGCCGCCGCCGATCGACAGGCCGGTCAGCGAGTTCTTGAAAATCTGTTCGAAGCCGAGGAACTTGATGATGCCGCCGTAGACGCTTGGGTGAAAGCGCAGGCCGCCCTTGTAAGGTCCCAGTGCGGAGTTGAACTCGACGCGATAGCCCTTGTTGACCTGGACCTGGCCCTTGTCGTCGATCCATGCAACGCGGAACATGATCTGGCGCTCGGGTTCGACGATGCGGTCAATGATGTTGTGCTTCCTGTAGCGCGCGTCCTGGTCGAGCAGCGGCCGCAACGACATCAGCACTTCTTCTACAGCCTGGTAATACTCGGTTTCGGCGGGTCCGGTGCGCTTCAGTTTTGCGATAGTCTCGGCTACGTACGGCAAGATAGTTCTCCTTATTGATAATCGGATAGGATGGACGGCGGCATGCTGGTGGTGCTTGCACCGGTTGCAGGAAAGCGAAACCCGTGGATTCTACATAATGCCCCCCAATGTGTCGACCGGCCGCGGTTGCACCGTGAGAGGCGCTCCATTGCGCGAGCGCAATCGACCGGATTGCAACACGGGAACCCTTCCTTTATCCAGATGCCCAAACCAAATACACCTGATGGCCATCCGAAAAATAAAACATGTTGATACCCGGAACACCCTCACAACCCTCAGCCACCGGGCATGTTCCCCCAGCCATTCCTGTCGCTAATTCGACCAACTCCCTTGACCCGGATACCGCACGCGGCTCGAACGTCATGACCGCAGCGCTCGTCCTGCTCACCATCGCCGCCCTCTATTTTGGCAAGGAGATCTTCCTGCCCTTCGCCCTCGCAGTCCTGTTGAGCTTCATGCTCGCGCGGCCGGTCGATTGGTTGCGCCGCATCCGCGTGCCGCGAGCCGCTGCCGTCCTGATCGTGGTCGCTTCCGCCGTGGTACTGATAGGCGGGCTATCGGTCTTCGTCGGCTCCCAGGTCGTCAATCTGGCCGAAAACCTGCCGTCCTATCAAAGGACTATGCAGGAAAAAATTCGCTCCTTCCGTGCGGCCGCGCCCGGTGGAAGCGTGATCGACCGGACCACCGAAGTGTTCCAGGCGCTCGGCCGGGAACTGTCCGAGAGACCCGATCCATCAACAGCGGGCCGGCGCACTCCTTCCGGGCGAGTAGAGCAGGAGCCTATCCGGGTCCGCATCGACCGGTCTACTGACGAGCCGCTCGCCATGGTTCAGAATGTGATCGGTCCGCTGCTGGCGCCACTGGGCACCGCCGGGCTGGTGATCATCTTCATTTTCTTTGTGCTTCTGCAGCCGAGCGATCTGCGCGACCGATTCATCCGCCTTGTCGGTGGAGATTTGCACCGCACCACCGAAGCGATCGGCGAAGCCGCCGGTCGCGTCAGCCGGTACCTCCTGATGCAATTGGTCGTCAACGCAACTTACGGCGCGCCGCTCGGTATCGGGCTCTACCTGATTGGTGTGCCAAGCGCTTTCCTTTGGGCGCTGTTGGCTACGCTGTTGCGCTTCGTCCCCTATCTCGGTCCGGTGATCGCGGCGATATTTCCGCTCTCGCTCGCCTTTGCGGTTGACCCGGGCTGGGACATGCTGTTGTGGACCGCCGCGCTGGTTGTGGGCCTCGAACTAGTCAGCAACAACGTGATCGAGCCATGGCTCTATGGTGCGAGCACCGGCATGACTCCAGTCGCCGTCATCCTCGCCGCGATCTTCTGGACCCTGCTGTGGGGGCCGGTCGGCCTGATCCTGGCCACGCCCCTGACTGTGTGCCTCGTGGTCATGGGGCGCTACGTGCCGCAGCTCGCGTTCCTCGACGTTCTGCTCGGAAGTGATCCCGTGTTATCGCCGGAGGAGCGTCTTTACCAGCGCTTGTTGTCCGGCAATGTAGAGGAGGCGATCGAAATCGCCGAGGCGGAGGCGGTCGACCATGCCCTGATCCCGTTTTACGACGAAGTAGTCCTGCCGGCGCTGCGCCTTGCGGAAAATGCGCGTGAGCGCGGCGCCACAACCGAAGACCGTAGAAAGGTGTCGAATGGCCTGCAGGCCGTGGTCCAGGACCTGAAAGAACTGATCGAGAAAAACGAAAGCGAAGAAAGCAACCAGCCGCAGAGCGCATGGCTCGGCGCTCCCGTGCTTTGCGTCGCCGGCCGCGGCGAACTCGACAACGCCGCCGCTGCCATCCTCGCGCATGGCCTGGAAAGCCGGGGCATCGGTTCGCGCCGCGTCTCGCCGTCGGCGGTGACGCACGAATCCATCGGCGACCTCGATCTTGCGGGCGTGGAAGTGGTCTGCCTGATGTACCTGAACCCTATGCCGCAGGCATACGCCCGCTTTGTCTGCCGCCGCCTGAAGCGCCGCATGCCGCGACTCAAGATAGTGCTCGGCGCCTGGAACCTGGCGCCGGAGGCCGGCACGGCCGAACAGCTTGCCATGGGGGCGGGTGCCGACGCCGCGCCCGCCACGCTGGATGAAGCGGTGCGTTGCGTGGTAGACATGGCAGGCCAGACCGCGGAATTGCCGTCGATGCCGCCGCCCTTGCCGGCGCAGGAGGAGGTGCGCCTGGAAGCACTGCAGGCCAGCGGCGTCCTCGATGCAAACTGGCGGCCGCATCTGGATCGCGTGGCGCGCAAAGTGGCCGAGGCGTTCGACGCACCGATCGGACTGGTCACACTGGTCGACGACAGCTGCCAGCTATGGAAAGGCGCGGCGGGACTGCCGGAAGACCTGGAGAAGTTGCGCCAGGGGTCGCGTGAAACCTCGATTTGCAGCCATGTGGTGGCGGCCAATGCACCGCTGGTCGTGGAAGACACCGCGCGTGACCGGCGCTTCGCGCGCAATCCATTCCTGCGGGAACGTGGCCTGCGCTTTTACGCCGGTGTTCCGCTGCGGACCGAGTCTGGCCAGGTGATCGGCTCCCTCTGCGTCCTCGACAGGAAACCCCGCACCCTGAGTCCCCGCGACATGAAGCTGTTACAGGTGATCGCCGATGAACTGATGGAAGAGATCGCCAATCAGGGCGAGGCCATGCATTCTTCCGGCGAGCAACCGGGCCAGACTTACCCGGACAGCCACCCCAGCCCTGCGCTGGGCATATAGCTCCGGCCCCCCTCTTCTTGATCATCGTCTACAGACCGCTTGCTTACCGCAATGCAGCGGGCTGCCCGGCCTCCAGATCCCAGCGGACCAACCTGTCATTCCCGGAAAAATGCTGCACTGCGGCTTGACTTACTAAACCGCTCGCGCAATCTTTCGGAGTCGCCATACTATTTTTAACAATTACACAGTGGCGATCAGTTCAAGTTGTCCCATGACCAAAGAGAGAGATAGGAGACTTACATGAAGAAGAGCGGAAAAACGACTGAGCGTGGAAATTCCACCCGGCGTAAATTCTTTGGCACAGCCGCCGCCGGCTCTGCCACAGCAGCCGCAGCGCTCGGTTTTCCGATGATCGCAACGGCGCAGACACCGACCCAGTTCCGTTTCCAAAGCACCTGGCCGGCGAAGGATATCTTCCACGAGTACGCCAACGACTTCGCGAAGAAGGTGAACGACATGACCGGCGGCGAGTTGAAGATCGAGGTGCTGCCCGCCGGCGCCGTAGTACCGGCATTCGGACTGCTGGATGCGGTTTCCAAGGGCACCCTGGACGGTGGCCATGGTGTCATGGGCTACAACTACGGCAAACAGGCTGCGATCGCCTTGTGGACGTCTGGTCCGGCGTTCGGCATGGACGCCAACATGGTCCTGGCCTGGCACAAATACGGTGGCGGCAAGGAATTGCTGGTGAAGCTCTATGATTCCATCGGCGCCAATGTTGTGTCTTACCTCACCGGCCCGATGCCGACACAGCCCCTGGGCTGGTTCAAGAAGCCGGTCACCAAGAAAGAGGATTTCAAGGGCCTCAAGTTCCGCACAAACGGCCTGGCGATCGACTTGTTTACCGCCATGGGCGCAGCCGTCAATGCACTTCCCGGCGGCGAGATCGTGCCGGCCCTGGACCGCGGACTGCTGGATGGCGCGGAATTCAATAACGCCACTTCCGACCGTATTCTCGGCTTCCCCGATGTATCCAAGGTCTGCATGCTGCAAAGCTTTCACCAGAGCTCCGAGCAGTTCGAGATCATGTTCAATAAAACCAAGTACAACGCGCTGCCGCCAAAACTGAGGGCCATCATCGACAATGCCGTCGAAGCGTCGTCAGCCGACATGTCCTGGAAGGCAGTCGATCGCTACTCGAAGGACTACAGGGAGTTGGCGACCAAGGACGGCGTAAAGTTCTACAAGACCCCGGACTCCTTCCTGCAGGAACAACTCAGGGGCTGGGACGAGGTAGTGGCGAAGAAGAGGGTGGGCAACCCGCTGTTCGAGGAAGTCGAAAAGTCGATGCGGGCATTCGCTGAGCGCGCCATGAAGTGGGATATGGACACCAATAATCCCCGTCGCATGGCTTACAACCATTACTTCGGCAGCAAGAAGGCGCCCGAGAAAAAGGCGTAACCGCAACGAACGTTCGAGAAGAACACCATCCGGCATCATTGGGTGGTGTTTTTTTTGAGCGTCGCCCCAAGCCGGTGAGCGTGGGGGCAGATTCCGCGCGCCCGTCCCTTATCTCTAGGATTATTCGGATATGCAGAAATTTCTGTTTTTTGTCGATAAGGTCAGTACCTTGGTCGGCCATGCATTCGCGTGGCTCATCCTGGCGCTTACGTTGCAAATCTCATGGGAAGTGTTTTCCCGTTATGCGCTGAATCAGCCGAATGCATGGTCATTCGATCTGATGATCATGATGTACGGCACCGTATTCATGATGGCAGGCGCCTACACCCTGGCCAAGAATGGCCACGTGCGGGGTGACGTGCTGTACGGATTTTTCCCGCCACGCTTGCAGGCTTCACTCGACTTGGTGCTGTACATCGTGTTCTTCGTTCCCGGAACCGTCGCGCTCGTCTGGGCGGGCTACACCTATGCGGCCGAGTCGTGGGCGATCAATGAACATTCCACCCTCACCGCGAGCGGTCCGCCGCTTTATCCGTTCAAGACCATCATTCCGATCGCCGGAATCTTCCTGCTGGCGCAGGGGCTGGTTGAAATCGTGCGCTGCGTGATCTGCCTGCGCCAGGGCGCCTGGCCCGCGCGCGAAGAAGACGTCGAAGAAGTGGACGTCGACAAGCTGAAAAAAATGGTGCAAGTGAAAGACGAAGATATCGCCGCACTGGACAAGCTGGTAACGGATAACAACAGGGGACAAAGATGAGGAAGGAAGTCTGGTTTGGATTGTCGATCATGGCGCTTGTCGTGATCGGCTTGTTTGTACTGATGCCGTCGCCGGCAGACATCACGAACGGGCATCTCGGCCTGCTCATGCTGGGGCTGATCGTGATCGCCATTATGCTTGGCTTCCCGACGGCGTTCACGCTGATGGGGATGGGCGTGCTGTTTACCTGGTTCGCTTACCGCGACCAGAACCCGGACATTGCCGTGCAGCAGACGCTCGACCTCATGGTCCAGCGTGCCTACGCGGTGATGGCGAACGACGTGCTGATATCGGTGCCGTTGTTCGTCTTCATGGGATATCTGGTTGAACGCGCCAATCTGATCGACAAGTTGTTCAAGAGCTTGCATCTCGCGATGGCACGGGTGCCGGGCTCGCTCGCGGTCGCGACCATTGTGACCTGCGCCGTGTTTGCTACCGCAACCGGCATCGTCGGCGCGGTGGTGACGTTGATGGGCTTGCTGGCGATGCCGGCGATGCTCAAGGCCGGCTATAAAGTCGAGCTCGCGGCTGGCGCGATCACGGCCGGCGGCTGCCTCGGCATTCTTATCCCGCCTTCGGTATTGCTGATCGTGTACGGCGCAACCGCTGGCGTCTCGGTGGTGCAACTTTACGCCGGCGCTTTTTTTCCTGGCATCATGCTCGCGGCGCTGTATGTGGTCTACGTCATCGTCCTTGCGAAGCTGAAGCCCGATTGGGCGCCGCCACTTCGCGCCGAAGATCGCCATGTGCCGCTGCCGGCCTATTCACGCGCGATCGTCAGCACCGGCCGTAATAATGCCCTCACGGGCCTGCTCGGCGCCATCAAGGGCAAGCGCAATGCTGATGTGCCGATGCGGACCCTGGTTTCCCAATTAGCCATCGCCTTGTTGCCGCTAATCGCCTTCGTGCTGATCATGGGTCTCAGCTACCGCGCAGTCACAAACCCGACGGTACAGGATATTTCCGGCCTGCAGGAAATGGGGTTCAACACGGAGTCATCGCAAGACAAACAGGGCGGCACCGAAGAACTGTCCACCGAAGGCGGCCTGGAGGAACCGAAGGCGGAGGGTGACTCCACGTCATTGGCCGAGCCGCCGACTGAAGGCACGGCTGCCGCTGCAACGGCCCCGGCACCGGCAGCAGCAGC
>JAQGMD010000170.1 GCA_028292565.1 Burkholderia sp.
GCAGGAATAAGTTGTTCATTTTGGCAGTGATGGTGCGATGCAATGCCAGGGGGCCGCGGAGGTGCGCCCGCCGCGGCCGGCAAAAATGACAACTTATTCCTGCGCGGATCCTAAGTAGGCAAAGACCATTGCACCCCGCAATAGCGGCGAGGCTATTCCCGCGGTAAAAAACCACGATTAGCACTCTCGGCCAGAGAGTGCTAATATTTAGATCAAATAGCGTACCGGCATGTTTTCGTGTGACCGGTTCCCGCTTGGGATGCAAGGAGAACAAATGAAATCACCATCTGAATCCACTTTGGTTCCTATGGGTAATCATGCTCTGGCTCTCGGATTTTCGGGCAGCTTGGGCAATATCGAAGCATATATTTCCGCGGTCAACCGTCTTCCGATGCTGACGCATGAGGAAGAGATGGCGCTCGCCCGCAAGCTGCGAGAGAACAATGACCTGGCGGCCGCGCAGAAGCTGGTGTTGTCGCACCTGCGCCTTGTCGTTTCGATCGCCCGCGGTTATCTGGGCTATGGTTTGCCGCATGCCGACCTGATTCAGGAGGGCAATATCGGCCTGATGAAAGCGGTCAAGCGGTTTGACCCGGACCAGGGCGTCCGGCTGGTGTCGTATGCGATGCATTGGATCAAAGCCGAGATGCACGAGTACATCCTGAAGAACTGGCGCCTGGTCAAGGTCGCGACGACCAAGGCGCAGCGCAAACTGTTCTTCAACCTGCGCAGCCACAAGGAAACACTCGATACGATGACACCGGACCAGGTCGACGATCTGGCCAGGTCCCTGAACGTCAAGCGCGAAGAAGTGATCGAGATGGAAACACGCATGTCGGGTCACGACGTCGCTCTGGAAGCGCCGACCGACGACGAGGACGACAAGTTTGCGCCAATCGCCTATCTGTCGTCGGACGCGAATGAGCCGACCAAGACGCTGGAGGCGAAGCAGTTCGATCGCCTGCAATCGGAGGGGCTTGGGCTGGCGCTCGAAAAGCTCGACGCGCGTTCACGGCGTATTGTAGAAGCGCGCTGGCTGGCAAACGACGACGGGTCGGGTTCCACGCTGCATGAACTGGCTGAGGAGTTCGGTGTATCGGCCGAGCGCATCCGCCAGATCGAAAGCGCGGCACTGAAGAAGATGAAAGGTACGCTGGCCGCGTACGCTTGATCGCGCAGGCGATTACCCATGCAAAAGGCGCTCTTTCGAGCGCCTTTTGCATTGCGATGTCAATTCGCTGCGGGGGTGTAGGATGCGCCGTGCGCACCGTGCCGTTTCGGTGCGCACGGCGCACCCTACATTACCGCTCGGGCGACACTATCCCAAAAGCAGCTTGAGATCGTGCACGATCGGCTCGGCGCCCTGCCCGTGCCGGACAAACAGGCGAATGCGGCCTTGTGGGTCGAACACATAACTGCCTGCGGTGTGGTCCACCGTATAGCTGCCTTGCTCCTTGCCCGGCACCTTTTGGTAGAACACCTTGAATTCCTTCGCGACCTTGTCGGTCGCGGCCTTGTCGCCCGTCATGCCGAGGAAACGCGGATCGAATGCCGGGACATACTTGGACAGCAGTTCAGGGGTATCCCTTTCCGGATCAACGGAAACGAAAAGCACCTGCACTTTGTCGGCCTGGGGTCCGAGTTCTTTCATGACAGCGGCCATTTCGGCCATCGTGGTCGGGCACACATCGGGGCATTGGGTGTAGCCAAAGAAAACCACTACCGCCTTCCCCTTGAAGTCTGCAAGGGTACGCAGCTTTCCGTTGTGGTCGGTCAGCTGGAAATCCTTGGCGTAATCCAGTCCGGTCACGTCGGTGTTTTTGAACTGGCTATTCACCGGCGACAAGACCATGGCCGTGCCGTCGTTGCCCTGCTTTTCGCAAGCGCCGAGCAATAAGGCGGGCAGAAAAATCAACAGCGCTGCCGGCCGTTTGAGGGAAAAGAATCGCATGGGTTTAAAACTTCAGATAGTGGTCGACCAGTAGCGCAACGAACAGCAGCGACAGGTAAATGATCGAATAGGTAAAGGTCTGGCGGGCGATGAGATCGGTGTAATGCTTGTAGATCCGCCATGCATACCAGAGAAAAATTGCGCCGAGCGCGATCGCGCTTGCCAGGTAGATCAAACCGCTCATGCGCACCGCATAAGGCAGCATCGTGGTCGCCACCAGCGCAATCGTGTAGAGCCAGACGTGAAACTGCGTAAATGGCATGCCGTGCGTGATGGGCAACATCGGCAGGCCCGATTTTGCATAGTCGTCGCGGCGGTACATGGCAAGCGCCCAGAAGTGTGGCGGCGTCCAGATGAAAATGATCAATACAAGGATCCATGCCTGCATCGGCACATCATTGGCGACTGCGGCCCAGCCCAGCGCCGGCGGCATTGCGCCCGACAGGCCGCCGATCACGATATTCTGCGGCGTCGCCGGTTTCAGGATCATCGTATAAATGACCGCGTAGCCGACGAAGGTGGCAAACGTCAGCCACATGGTCAGCGGGTTGACGAAGCTATACAGCACCCACATGCCGAGGCCGCCGATGACGCCGGAAAAAACCAGCGTTTGCGTTACTGATAGTTCGCCGCGCGCCATCGGCCTGCGGGCAGTACGTGCCATGCGCGAATCGATTTCGCGTTCGACCAGGCAGTTAACTGCAAATGCGGCGCCGGCGAGCAGCCAGATACCGATGGTCGCGGCCACCACGATTTTCCAATCCGGCAAGTCGGGCGTAGCGAGGAACATGCCGATGACCGCGCAAAATACGGCGAGTTGTGTCACGCGCGGCTTGGTCAGTGCCCAATACTGGGCCAGGCGGTTGGGATGAACAGTCAGGGTATTCACTTCGGTATCATGCGGCGGAAAGCCGCGTAGTGGCTCGATCCGGCGCAGCTTGCGCCGGAATTCGGACCTTGTAGTTTAACATGACCAGCAGCAGCACGAGGAGCGCGGCACCGCCGTTGTGTGCCACGGCCAACGCGAGCGGCCAGTCCAGGACGATCGTCGTCAGGCCGGTAAGCAGCTGGGCGGCGAGGATGATCAGCAGCCAGCGCGCTGTCTTGCGCAGCCCGTCGATCCGGTACGCTTTATATGCGAGCCAGCCGACGAAGGCGAACACCACGAAGGCGAATGTACGATGGGTCCAGTGAATTGCGGTCAACGCGTGGAATGGCAGGTAGTCGCCACTGGCCGTCATGCCGAGGTCGCGCCATAAGGTAAAGCCGTTGGCGAAATCCATCTGTGGCACCAATTGCCCGTGGCACAGAGGGAAATCCTCGCACGCCAATACTGCATAGTTGGTGCTGACCCACCCTCCGAGTGCGATCTGCAGCGTCAAAAGCACCATGGCGACAATCGCAGGGCCGCGCAATGCGGCGGCTGTCGGTGCGACGGGCGCGTGTTCGCTCTGCCGTGCGCCCATCCATGTCAGCATCGCAAGCAGGACCATTCCGAGCATCAGGTGAATGGTCACGATCACCGGTTGCAATTTCAGCGTGACCGTCCATGCGCCGAATGCGCCCTGCACGCAGACGAACACGAAAAGCACCGTCGGAAACCAGGGGGCAAACCGTGTGTCCTTACGCGCCGATTTGGACCACATGCGCCATGCAATCACCATGATCGCAATGATCAGCACGCCGACACCCATCGCGAGGTAGCGGTGAATCATCTCGATCCAGGCCTTCATCACTGTGACCGGGCCGGTCGGCTGTGCAGACTGAGCCGCGCTGATGAACTCATGCGCCTGCAGCGGATTGGCGTGGCCGAAGCAACCCGGCCAGTCCGGGCAACCGAGCCCGGAGTCGGTAAGGCGCGTGAAGGCGCCGAACATGATCAGGTCGAATGTGAGGAACAGCGTGACCCACACCAGCTTGCGGTACTTGTTCTTGTCACCCGATACCCAGACGATGGCAAGAGGCAGCAAGGCCGCGAGCAGGCCCTTGATGGCAAGTTGCATTAGCATTGGAGCATCATCCTACGCGCGAAGCTTTTAGCAGTTTGGAAAGGTCCTTCTTGATCTTGTTGGGATCGGCGTCTTTAGGATAACGCATCATCAGGTTGCCCAATGGATCGATCAGGTAAATATGATCGGAGACGACCGTGCCCTGGTCGACCGGCAGCCATGCATTCAATACGTCCGGTTTCACGCGAAGCATGTGAGTGCCGTCGTACTCGCGCATCACCATGGTCTCCAGCGGCTTGTCGTCGGTGACCAGCCAGATGCGTTCGATGCGCTCTTTGTCCTTGCCCTGCGCCAGGCGCAACTGGCGCATGTCATGCAGCCGCTTCTTGCACGGCTCCTGGCAATCCGCATCACTGACCTGCACCATCATCCATTTGCCTTTGTAGGCGTCCAGCGCGACCGGCTTGCCGTCAAGCGTGGTTGCGCCGAGGGGGGGAATCGGATAGGCGCGGGGGTCGATCAATGAGCCGTAATTCGTGCGGCTCTCCGGCTTGATCACGTAATAGGTGAGATAAGACGCGATCATAGGCGCTGCGCATACGGCGATCACGGCAAAGAGCTTCCAGCGCCCTTTATTCTTTTGCTTACTTTCTTCCACTTCGAAATCCTGTGACGATAAAAAATATGAATGCTGTTGCGGCAAGCGCATACCACTGGAATGCATAGCCGCGGTGTTTATCCACCCCGGCGGACGGCCGTGGCCAGTCGCGCACCAGGCTGTCTTGCATGTCGGTCAGTTGCTCGATTACAAACGGCTGCATAGCCATTTTGCTCGCCTGTGCGAATGCGGCGATGTCGACATTTTGCACGATGGCGTTGGGACGCAGCGGCTCAGGAGTACCAAGCTGCAGCACATGGCCGGGACTGCGTTTGGCCACGCCCTCGAGTTCGACAACGCCTTCCGGCGTCTTCAGTTGCGGCAGCCTGGTGCGGTCCGTGATGTCCCGCCTGACCCAGCCGCGCGAGACCATTACATGGTGGTTCGACCCGGCAATTTTCAATGGCATGAGAACATAAAAACCGGCGGCACCCTGATAGGGCCGGTTATCGAGATAAACCGGCCACTCGCGAACGAATTCTCCCTTGACCACCACACGCCGAAACTCGACATCATCGACCGTCTGCGGCTCGGCACCGATTGCGAGCGCCCGCGCCGCTTGTCGTTCGGACAGCTTGCGCTCGATCTGCTCCTTTTCGGCGGCCCGGCGGGTTTGCCACTGCCCCAGCGAAACACCGATTGCGACCGCGATCAGCGCGGCGATAAACGGTATCCATCTGAAGCGGAATTTGATTGGCATTACAATGTCACTTTCACCACTCTGCTGTGGGTCGTCCGGCAATTGCAGGGCGCTGCACTCCGCATCATGAAAACTGTCGTTGCCATTGCCTTCATCCTGATTCTTCTCAGCCTCGGTTCCGCGCTGGTATTCCTCATGCGGGACCACGGAAAATCCAATCGCACCGTGAAGGCCCTGGCGTTTCGCGTCGGCTTTTCGATCGCCTTGTTCGTTCTGATCCTGGTCGCCTACAGCCTTGGCTGGATTGAGCCCACCGGCATTCGGTGACAAGGTCTTTTAAAAATACCTACCAGTTTTCTTAACAAAAGCCGGACCAGTAAAAAAGCCGCACCGAGGTGCGGCTTTTTCATATTATCGATGTCCTGGAAAAGTTACAGCCAGTACACCACGACGTACAGGCCGAGCCATACCACGTCAACGAAGTGCCAGTACCAGGCAGCGCCTTCGAATGCGAAATGGTTGTCCGGCGTGAAGTGGCCTTTCAGGTGGCGGTACAGTACGACAGCCAGCATGATCGCACCGAGGGTCACGTGAAAGCCGTGGAAACCGGTCAGCATGAAAAAGGTCGAGCCGTAGATGCCGGAGCTCAATTTCAGGTTCAGCTCGCTGTACGCATGCATGTATTCATAGATCTGGAAACTCATGAACACGGCGCCCAACACGATGGTTGCAGCCAGCCAGAAAGCGGTCTTGCCGCGATGTCCGGCGCGCAGCGCGTGGTGAGAGATGGTCAGCGTCACGCCGGAAGTCAGCAACAATGCGGTGTTGATTGTCGGAATCCAGAACGGACCCATCTTCACGAACGGATCGACGATGTCGGCCGGGGTATTGCCCCACTGTGGCATGAAATCAGGCCACAGGATCTTGTGGTCGAAATCCGCGAGCCATGGCATGGTGACTGCCCGAGCGTAAAACAGTGCGCCGAAGAAGGCCGCGAAGAACATGACTTCGGAGAAGATGAACCAGCTCATCGCCCAGCGGTAGGAAGCATCGATGCGGTTGCTGTACAGGCCGCCTTCGGACTCGGCAATCGAATCACCGAACCATTTGTACAGTATGACCAGCAGCGCGACGATGCCGGCGATAGTGGCAAACGTACCCCAGTCGTAGCCGTTGACCAGTGCGGATGCCCCTGCCATCGTCACCAGCAGCGACATGCCGGCCAATACCGGCCACTTGGAAGGCCCCGGCACGAAGTAGTAAGGGGCGCTACCGTGTGCGGCGCTACCGTGTTGAGCACTCATTTCCATCTCCCAATGCAAAATTCAATTAATTACGTTCAGACGACGCTTTTCACAATGATCAGCAGCGTCCCGATAAAAATTAAGGCGCCTATCAGTGCGGCGATAATCACATACAGCGGATTGAGTTCTTCCGCATCTTTCTCGTATTCGCTTCTCTTCCTCACACCGAAAAACGACCAGAAAATCGCTTTTAGCGTCGCGCCAAAGGAGCGCTGCGGCTTTTTCATGTCTTTACCCGTGCTTATCGCCGTCAGCTTGCTTTCTTCGCGCTTCCGGCAACTTCAAAAAACGTATAGGACACCGTGATCGTCTTGACGTCTTTCGGCAGGTCCGGATCGATGAAGAACACGACCGGCATCTGCTTTGCCTCGTTCGGACCAAGGGTCTGCTGCTTGAAACAGAAACATTCCATTTTCTTGAAGTGCGCTCCCGCCTGTTGGGGTGCGTAGCTCGGAATCGCCTGCGCATCGATGCTGCGCGCCTGCGTATTCACCACTTCATAAACCACTTGCGCCATCTCGCCCGGATGCACCTGCATGTTGGCTACGGTCGGACGGAAGCGCCACGGCCCCTGCGAATTGGCATCAAACTCGATCGTGATCGTGCGGGTCTTGTCGACCTGTGTATTGCGCACTTCTTCTTCGGTCACGTTCATCGACGGCGTCAACAGGTTGATCCCGGTGATTTCGCAGATCATCCTGTAAGCCGGAATCAATGCATAACCGAAGCCGAACATCATTACCGCTACGACGAGCAGCTTCTTCATCATCTGCCGATTCAGGCCACGCGTCTCTACTGCTTCGTCTTGTTCGTGCGTGCCCATCACATCAACCACAGCCGTTTGACAAACAGGCCGATAAAAAATATCAGCGCAACCGATCCCAGGATCAGGGCGGTCTTGACGTTATTAGGCTTTTTTTGCTGCGACATATATTCAATGAGGCGGGCTTGTCGCCCGCCATCCAGACATTACTTCACTGTAGGCGGCACTTCGAAAGTATGGAACGGTGCCGGGCTCGGAACTGTCCATTCCAGGCCTTCTGCGCCTTCCCATGGCTTGTCGCCTGCAGGCTGGCCACCTTTGATGGACGGCAGCACCACTGCGAACAGGAAGTACACCTGCATCAGACCGAAGCCCAATGCGCCGATCGAAGCGACTACGTTAAAGTCAGTGAACTGCGCCGGGTAATCCGCATAGCGGCGTGGCATACCTGCCAGACCCAGGAAGTGCATCGGGAAGAACGTGACGTTAAACGTGATCAGCGAGCCCCAGAAATGGATCTTGCCGCGCGTTTCGTTGTACATGAAGCCAGTCCACTTCGGTCCCCAGTAGTAGAAACCGGCGAACAGCGCAAACAGGGAGCCGGCCACCAGCACGTAGTGGAAGTGCGCCACCACGTAGTAGGAATCCTGCATCTGGATGTCGATCGGGGTCACGGCCAGGATCAGGCCGGTGAAGCCACCCATCGTGAACACGAAGATGAAGCCAACCGAGAACAGCATCGGGGTTTCGAACGTCATCGAACCACGCCACATGGTCGCAATCCAGTTGAAGATTTTGACGCCGGTCGGCACCGCGATCAACATCGTTGCGTACATGAAGAACAGCTGCGCGGTGACCGGCATGCCCGTTGTAAACATATGGTGCGCCCACACGATGAACGACAGGATCGCGATCGAAGCGGTTGCGTACACCATCGATGCATAACCGAACAGCGGCTTGCGGGCGAAGGCCGGGATGATCTGCGACACGATACCGAACGCCGGCAGAATCATGATGTACACCTCGGGGTGGCCGAAGAACCAGAAAATATGCTGGTACATCACCGGGTCACCGCCGCCGGCAGCGTTAAAGAACGACGTGCCGAAGTGACGATCGGTCAGGGTCATGGTGATCGCGCCTGCCAGAACCGGCATCACAGCGATCAGCAGGTAAGCGGTGATCAGCCAGGTCCATGCGAACATCGGCATCTTCATCAGTGTCATGCCGGGAGCGCGCATGTTCAGGATGGTGACGATGATGTTGATGGAACCCATGATCGACGACGCGCCCATGATGTGCATCGCGAAGATACCCATGTCCATGCCGATACCCATCTGGGTCGACAATGGCGCATACAGCGTCCAGCCTGCAGCGGTAGCGCCGCCCGGCACGAAGAAAGAACCGACGAGCAGCAATGCGGCCGGAGGCAGCAGCCAGAACGAGAAGTTGTTCATGCGCGCAAATGCCATATCGGACGCGCCGATTTGCAGAGGGATCATCCAGTTTGCGAAACCGACGAAGGCCGGCATGATCGCGCCGAACACCATGATCAGGCCGTGCATGGTGGTCAACTGGTTGAAGAACTCCGGTTGCATCAGTTGCAGGCCCGGCTGGAACAGTTCAGCGCGGATACCGAGGGCTAATACGCCGCCGGCCAGCAGCATGGTGAAAGAAAACCACAGGTACAGGGAACCAATGTCCTTGTGGTTGGTTGCAAACAACCAACGCTGCCAGCCGTGAGGATGGTCGTGCGCGTGGTCGTGAGCGTGATCGTGTGCGTGATCAACTACGGTTGTGCTCATCTATTTCTCCTGATTTCAATTACTTGCGCGCAGCCAGCACTTCGGCCGGTTGAACAATATTTTCCTGGGCCTTGTTGGACCAGTTATTGCGGGTATAGGTGATTACTGCAGCAATTTCGGTATCGGACAACTGCTTGAACGGGGGCATGCCTTTCCGGCCGTTCAGGACGACATTGATTTGCTCGGCTTTCGGACCGTTCACAACAGGCGAGCCGTCGAGGGCCGGGAATGCGCCGGGGACCCCTTTGCCGGTAGCCTGGTGGCACGCCACGCAGTTGGCGGCATATACTTGCGAGCCGCGTTGCTTCAGCTCATCGACAGTCCAGGTCTTGTTCGGGTCATCGGCCTTGGCAGCCATTTCCTTCTTCTTGTCGCCGGCCCACTTCTTGTAGTCTTCTTCGCTGACGACATTGACGACGATCGGCATGAACGCGTGGTCTTTGCCGCACAATTCAACGCACTGGCCGCGATAGGTACCGATTTTTTCGGCGCGGAACCAGGTGTCCCGCACGAAGCCCGGAATCGCATCCTGCTTGACGCCAAAGGCCGGAATGGTCCAGCCGTGGATCACGTCGTTGGCGGTAGTGACGATACGGATTTTCTTGTTGACCGGGACGACTACAGGATTGTCGACTTCGAGCAGGTA
>JAQGMD010000212.1 GCA_028292565.1 Burkholderia sp.
CGCGGCTTTCACCTGAACCTCGGACCTTCGGCCTGCCTGCGCATCGACGACATACGCATCGTCGTCGCGAGCGTCAAGGTGCAGATGGCAGACCAGGCGATGTTCCGATTCATCGGTATAGAGCCGACCGAGCAAGCTGTGCTGGTGCTGAAGAGCTCCGTCCATTTCCGTGCGGATTTCAATTCGATTGCGGAAGAAATCCTGATATGCGCATCCCCCGGACCCATGGTTGCAGACACCACGCAAATCCCCTGGAAGCGTTTGCGTGAAGGGATGCGAATCACGCCGCTCGGCACGCCTTTTTGCGGCGCCAATCCGGCCCGGTGACGGCCTTGACGCCGTCGGCCCGGCAGGAACGTCTGCGCGGTTTCGGCATCTTTCTGTTTGCATTGCTGTTATTGGCAATACTGGATGTCCTCGCTAAACACCTGGTACAGCGTTATCCGCCGCCGTTCATCAACATGGTGCGTTACGTCGTGATCCTGTCGATGTCCGTGGTGTTGCTATGGCGCCATGGCCTGCCGGTCACGCTGGATGTCCCGCACCGCAAACTGCTGCTTGTGCGCGGTGTGATGATGGGCACGACCGGCACCTGCTTCTCGATAGCGTTGTACCTGATGCCCCTGGCCGAGGCCACGGCGATTTATTTTGTATCGCCGCTGATTGTCGTCATGTTGTCGCCATGGCTGCTCAATGAACGTGTAACGACCCGACAGTGGCTGGCAGTAATTGCGGGTAGCGGCGGCATGTTGTTAATTGTCCGGCTCAGCACCAACCTGCCAGTAGCAGGCGCGATGCTGATGTTGCTGGCAGCGATTTCTTACGCGATTTTGCAGATTCTCACCCGCAAGGTCGCCGGCAAAGTCGCCATGCCGCAGCAGTTTTTTTGTGCAGCAGTAGTCGCTGTCGTCATGGCGGTAATCCCCGCGCCGTTTTACTTGCCGCAACAGATGCCACCGCCCGGCGACATGGCATTGATCGTCTCGCTTGGTTTCTTCAGCGGAGGAGGGCAGTACCTCTTGATAAAAGCATTCCAGAAAGTACCTGCCTCGGTGCTGGCCCCGTTTAACTATTTCCAGTTGCTGCTGGCGGTGATATTTGGCGTGGTGTTTTTTCACCAGCATCCCGATGCACTTGCGCTGGCGGGCATGTGCGTGATCATGGGGGCGGGGGTGTCATTGACGCTACCGGCGTTCGGCGGCCCTCCGGTCGCAGCTGTCGATACGTCCCGGAAGCAGTGAACGAACGTATCACTATTGAAACGACCTGCCGCGCTTAATCCGCCTGCAAAGTGTTCGAGCGATCAAGCGGTAGCTTCGGAGTCTGGTTGTCGAGACGGTCCTCAAATTCTCCCATGTACGCCGCGATCGTATTTTCACTCTGCTCTTGCGCTGACCGGAAGTCGCGATCAAGCTGATCCAGTCGCTGTAACACGACCGATCGCGACTCAGCGTCCTGATCTGCCAGTCTTCGCAGCTCCGCTTCCAGGAACCCGCGCAATTCGGTAAAGCGAGACGCCTCAGCCTTGTCGGCCAACTCGCGCTGGGCCTGAAGCTCGCGGGTATGCCGACGAACTTCAAGGAATACCGAACTCTGGAGGTATACAACGAACCCAAGGAAAAACAAGGAAAGAAGCGCCATCAGACCCAGCATAGTGACCCCAAGCGGCGCCTGAATCGAGGTAAGCCCCAGCGAGAGAGTTGTCGGCGTCGTAAAGGCGCTCCAATTAAGGGCTGCGAAGGCAGCAATGGCGCCGAAGACGACCAGTAAGACCAGAGTACGATTTTTCATGCTGACATTCTCTTGTTTGGGTTTAGTCGTTTTAACGTATGCAGCTATTCATTGGTCAATAACAAGCGGTGAAGGTTGCCGTAAATCGCATCTACTTGATAATTCTCAAGTTTCCACTGCCGGCCCGGTGAAGGCTTCAGGTAATAATCCCGCCTCCTTGGCCAGGGAAATGGACATGGCCGCAAGCCTTCGTCCTGCTGACGACTCGCAGATGGAAAAGATCGCCCGGCCCGGTTATTGCTCATTTTTGTCGACTCGGCGTAGCCAGCATATATATATTGGCGCGCTTGAGAGTTTCGAACGTTTAATGAGGTGGCATGATGTCCGATCTGAAAATTCCAGTTACATCCAATGATCATGTGGAAGGGGATCCGAAGGCCCCGGTTACTCTGGTGGAGTATGGCGATTACCAGTGTCCATACTGCGCGGCAGCCCATGTGGTGGTCAAACTGCTGCAGCAGCATTACGGCAAGGATCTCCGCTTTGTGTTCCGTAATTTCCCCTTGACCCAGCTTCACCCGGAAGCGGTACCCGCCGCCGAAACCGCGGAATTCGCGGGCGCGCACGGACAGTACTGGGAAGCGCATGACGCACTCTACGAAAATCAGCCAGCGCTGGGTCTGCCCTTGTATGAAACCATCGTCAAGGAACTCGGCCTGTCAGCCGCGGAACTGCGGCAGGCGCTCGCCGAACACTCCTATCTGCCGAAGATCAAGGCGGACTTTGACGGCGGCGTGCAAAGCGGAGTCATGGGTACGCCGACATTTTTCATCAACGGCGATATTTATCAGGGAAGCTCGGACCTCGGATCCATGGCCGCCGCGATCGAGGCTTACCGGCGAAGTGCCGGTTTGCATCGCAGCGCGCGCCGCAGCATGTTGTGAACGGCTCGAACCATGCATGCACGGTGCCGTTCAGCGCCACTCGTCATCATGGACTTCGACGCGAATCCAGTTCGCATCGACCTGTGCATCGCGCATGAATGCTTCCGCGATTCTTTTTTTCAGATCCTCGGGACCACGTATGCCCTGTGCTGCATCATGAGCGATATCCGGTCCCGGCAAGCCATGTGCGCGTCACCATGTTGAAGCAGCCATTGTGAATGGAGTGGTGAGAATGGCCGGACCGCATTCCGGAGATAGTCACGTTGGAATGGATCGATAGCCAAAAGATCGCCGAGCACTTGAGCACTCTCGCCAGCCTCATCGAGGCCGAGGCCATCCGCGCCAATGCGCTGGGAATCCCCATGCGCAAGAACCTTGCACGAGAGGCGAAAGAGGCGCGCGAACTGGCCAACCGGCTATGGAATGCCGGTATATGGATCGCGCTGGATGGACATGCGCCGGATTCGAGAGCGGTCCGTTAAAGCGATGCGGATGACGACAGGGATATGCTCGGGCGGCTCGCATTGGTCCAGTAAAAAGCGGCAAACCGGGCTCGATGAAAACCTGTCTTCGAACCCGGCTTGCCGGCGGCATCCCCAATAAAGATCAGGAGAAATCCTCATCCTCCAGGCTTCAGGATGACTTTCGTCCAGCCTTCGTCGCGCGCGTCGAAGTGCTGGTAGGCCTCCGGCGCCTTGCTCAGTTCGAGCTGATGCGAAACGATGAAAGAGGGCTTCGCCCTACCGACATGGATCAGGTCGCGCAGCTGGCGGTTGTAGGCTTTGACGTTGCACTGCCCGGTGGCGATATGCTGGCCCTTGAACCAGCACATTCCCCAGTCGAACACAATCTCGCCCTTCTTGGCCAAGTCATCGGATGCGCCGGGATCCTTTGGCGTGAATACCCCGACCACGCCGATGCCGCCGGTGAACTTCACCGACTTGACGAGATTGTTCATGGTCAGATTGGGAATCTCCTTTCCGGCGGGATCATGGCATTGGTAGCCGACGCACTCGCAGCCGACATCGGCGCCCAGGCCATGGGTAAGCTCCATGACGCGATCGACCGGATTGGCCTTCGAATCGTCGATGGCGATCGCGCCTATCGATTCGGCCAGCCGGAGCCGGTCGGGGTGGCGATCGACCACCATCACATTGCAGGCGCCCTTGATCATCGCTGCATGCGCGGCCATCAGCCCGACCGGACCCGAGCCGTAGATGACGACGGCATCGCCCTGCCGCATGCCGGCAAGTTCGGTGGCGTGCCAGCCGGTCGGAAAGATATCGGCCACCATCACATAGTCGTTCTGCTTTTCCTCGGCATCGGGAGGCAGCTTCAGGCAGTTGAAATCGGCCCAGGGAACGCGCAGGTATTCCGCCTGTCCGCCCTGGTAAGGCCCCATGTCGGCGAAGCCGAACGCGGCGCCTGCCATGCCCGGTGGGTATTCCGGGACATCGTGACCGGTCATTCCGGTTGAACGTGACCGGCGATTCCGGCGCATCGTGACCGCCGATTCCGGTCGAACGTGACCGATTTCGGCATCAAACCGGAATGACCGGTCACGATACCGGAATCGTCGGTCACGATACCGGAACGGTGTCGTACCACATCAGAATGGTATTACGCAAAGAACCCACCCAGCGGGTACGCTGCCAGATTTTTGTCTGGATACCAGCATGCCCGCGCCAAGGATTACGATGCGTAAAATCAAGGACGTACTGCGTCTGAAGCTCGACGCCCACCTCTCGCACGAGCAAATTGCCGTGGCACTGCGGCTCTCCAAAGGCGTCGTCAGCAAATATGTCGGGCTGGCGGCGGCCGCCGGTTTGGACTGGGCAGCTGTGCAAGCCTGCGATGACGTCGCCCTAGAGCAGCGGCTGCTGGTAGCGCCCCAACGGCCTCGCAGCCATGTGCCACCCGACTACGGCCACATTCATCATGAACTGCGCAGGAAGGGGGTGACCCTCATGCTGCTGTGGGAGGAGTACCGGATCGAGCATGCTGATGGTCATACCTATGGCTATTCGCAGTTCTGCGAGAATTTCCGGGCATTTGCCAGGAAGCTCAAACGCTCGATGCGGCAAGTCCATCGCGCCGGCGAGAAGCTGTTCATCGACTTTGCCGGCCCCACCATCGGCTTGACCGACGGCACGCGTGCGCACATCTTCGTGGCCACGCTGGGCGCCTCTGGCTACACGTTTGCCTGCGCCACGCCGCGGGAAACCATGGTCGACTGGCTCGGCGCGACCGCCCGGGCGCTGGAGTTCATCGGCGGCGTACCGCAGTTGATCGTCCCCGACAATCCCCGCGCCATGATTGCCGATCCGGATCGTTACGAGCCGCGCAGCAATGACACCGTCCTCGACTTTGCCCGGCATTACGGCACCTCGGTACTACCAGCTCGCCCCTGGCATCCGCAAGACAAAGCCAAAGTGGAATCGACGGTTCAAGTCGTGGAACGCTGGATACTGGCACGTCTGCGCCACGAGCGCTTTGCCAGTGTGCAGGAAGTCAATCTGGCAATTACGCCACTGCTGGGGCAACTAAACAGCAAGCTGTTTCCGAAA
>JAQGMD010000214.1 GCA_028292565.1 Burkholderia sp.
ACGATGATCGCGTAGAATGAGAACCGACTTTACCACCGCGCCGCACGCTCGTGCCCTGCGCATGGGGCAGCGAGCGGCGCCGTGGAAAAGTCTCCGAGGCCCCGCACACAAAAAAACTGACACTCCCCGCGCCGCGGATCCAACCTGCTTCCTCCCCTCAGCCCGCGAACGGGAGAGGGGAGCAGCCATCAATCCGCCTTCGCCCCTGAATCCTTTACCACCTTCGTCCACTTCGCAATCTCACCACGCTGATAAGCAACCAGCTCCTCCGGCGTAGACCCGACCGGATCCAACCCCAGTTCGAACAGCCGCTTCGCCGCGTCCGGCGATTTGATGATCTTGACGATCTCCGCATTCAGCTTATCGACAATAGGCTTGGGCGTACCAGGCGATGCAAACACAGCAAACCACGACACCGCATCAAATCCCGGCAATCCCGATTCAGCGATCGTCGGAATATCCGGCGCCGAAGGCGATCGCTGCAAACTCGTAACAGCAAGCCCGCGCAATTTCCCTTCCCGTACCAGCGGCAAACTGGACGGCATGTTATCGAACATCATGGTCACGCGCCCGCCCAGCACGTCGGGGATAGCGCTGGCACGACCCTTGTAAGGAACATGACTCATGTCGATGCCGGTCATGGTCTTGAACAGCTCTCCCGAGACGTGGATCGAAGTGCCTGAACCTGCGGAGGCGAAAGTAAGCTTCCCTTCCTTCTTGCCCAACGCAATCAGTTCCTGCACGTTCTTCGCCGGCACACCGGTATGCACCACGAGCAGGTTGGGCGTGGTCGCAAGCAGACTGATCGGAGTGAAGTCCTTGACCATGTCATACGGCATCTTCTGATAGAGCGCGCCGTTGATCGCATGTGTGCCCACGGTTCCGACTACCAGCGTATGTCCATCGCCAGGCGACTTGGCGACGAAGTCCGCGCCGATGTTGCCGCCGGCGCCAGGCTTGTTGTCGACGATGACTTGCGTTCCCCACGCATGGGCCAGACGGTCCGCCAGCAGGCGGGCCAGGATGTCTGGCGCGCCACCGGGAGTAAAGGTGACGATGATGTGGACCGGCTTGTTGGGAAAGTTCGGTGTGGTGGATTGCGCCGCGACAGGTGCGGCGGCGGCGAGGGAAAACGCAACCGCGACGATTCGAGAAAGCAATTTCTGAAGCATGGTGGGTCTCCTGTACGTTTTATGAGTACTACAAGGTCCACCTTACCGCATGGACCTTTCGTCTGCTACGCCGCTATCGCCCCGCTCCCACCAGCGTCGGAAGCCAGAGGGTGATTTGCGGAACATAGGTAATCGCAATCAGCGCGAGGAACAGCGGTACCAGCCACGGCAGGATCGCGACCGTCGTTCGCTCGACAGAAAGCTTTGCGACGCGTGCCAGCACGAACAACACCATTCCGAGCGGCGGATGCAGCAGGCCGATCATCAGGTTGAGCACCATGATCAGTCCGAAGTGGATCGGGTCGATGCCAAGCTTCAGTACGATGGGCAGCAGGATCGGCACCAGGATGGTGATGGCCGCGATGGTGTCGATGAAGCATCCGACGATCAGGATCAGTATATTGACCAGCAACAGGAACACCCATTTGTTTTGGGTGAAGCCGAGTATCCAGTCGGCCAGCAATTGCGCTGCCTGGCTCGTGGTCAACAGCCAGGCAAAGATCGAAGCAGCGGTCACAATGAATAGTACGCTGGCCGTGGTTTCGATGGTGTCGAAGGTCGCTTTGGCCAATGCCTTGAAGGTCATTGAACGATAACGTACCAGGCCGAGGAACAGCGCCCAGATCACCGCAGCCATCGCCGCTTCGGTGGGCGTGAACCAGCCGAGCGTCATGCCGCCGATCAGGATCACCGGCGCCATCAGCGCCATCACCGCGGAAAAATCGAAATACCAGTCGAGCGCCAGCAACGCGACGAGCGCGATACCGGCGGCCATGTTGACCGAGACGCCTGCCCTGGTCATCAACCATATCGCCATCGGAAACGCCAATACCACCAGGATCTCGGCGCCGGCGCTGCCGAGCTTCTTCCACGAAAACAGCGTGTCGCCGCCCCAGTTGTTCTTGCGCGCGATGTAGGCGACCGTCGCCATCATGAAGACCGTCATCACCAGCCCCGGAATCACGCCGGCGAGGAACAACGAACCGATCGACACATTGGCCATCATCCCGTAGATCACGAATGGCAGCGAAGGCGGGATAATCGGCCCGAGCGTAGCAGATGCAGCCGTTACGCCGACCGCGAACTCGGAGCTATAGCCATGGTCTTTCATGGCCTTGATTTCGATGGTGCCCAAGCCCGCGGCGTCGGCGATGGCAGTGCCGGACATGCCGGCAAATACGACCGAACCGACAATATTCACCTGGCCCAGACCACCCTTCATCCAGCCCACCAGGGCCACTGCGAAGTTATAAATTCGGCCGGTGATGCCGGCGATATTCATCAGGTTGCCCGCGAGGATGAAGAATGGAACGGCCAGTAAAGGAAAGCTTTCGACACCGGCGATAACGCGCTGTGCGAGGATGACGTCGGGGACGGAGCCGCTGATCAGGATGTACAGCAACGATGCCGACATCATCGCCAACGCAACCGGCACGCCGATCAGCATCAAACCCAGGAACGAGCCTATAAGGATCAGCATTAGTTGGTCTCCGTGCCGTCGTAGGCTTCCGGTTTTTCAAGTATCGAATAGCCCTGGCGCCAATTCCTCACCGCGACACGCAGCGCGTGAATCGTCATCAGCGCAAAGCCGGCAAGTGCGAACCAGTAGGTCATGCTTTTCGGCCAGTCAAGTGTGGTCATCGGCTCGTCGCCGACTATTTGGATGTACTTCCATACGAGAGCGGTGGCATAAGCAAGGAAGGCTGCGCGAATAACGTCAACCACGGTGGACAATACGCGTGATACCTGCGCCGGCAGAAAGCGATACAGGATGTCGACCTGGATATGACGGTCTTTGCGGATGCACATGGCTGAACCGACGAACACGATGGCGATCAGGCAATTGACCGCCAGCTCCTCGGTCCATGCAAAGGAGTCGTTCATGACATAGCGCGTGAAGAACTGGAGGAAGACCAGCGAGGCCATGATCCAGAACATGCCGGCGGTGAGCCAGTCTTCAATCTGGTAGCCCGTGAGGTCGGACTCATGCTCGTCCGCCTCTACGAAGCTGTGTGCGATCGCTTCCACGCTGGCCGGCGGCTGTTGTATTGTTTGTTCCATGGGCTGCCTTCATGAGTATGTCGACGCGGAAGGAGCCCTGCTATGTGTCACAGGGCTCCCGCGTTGTTGCCGGTGAAAGATTACTTCACGGCCTGGATGCGGTCATAGTCCGACTTCAGGTAGCCGAAGTCTTCGAACTTGACCTTCTGCAGCACGGTAGTGCGGAAATCGTTGCGATCGACTTCCGCGACATTGATGCCCTTCTGCTTGAAGATGGCGACCAGTTCCTTCTCGCGTGCCACGATGTCGGCCGAACCCTTCGCAGCTGCTTCCTGCGCAATCTCGGTGAACATTTTTTTCTCGGCCTCGTCAAACATCTTCCATGCTTTCGAAGAGACGATGGTGTTGACCGCATCGAGTATGTGGCCGGTCAGCGCGATGTGCTTTTGCACCTCGTAGAACTTCTTGGCTTCGATCGATGGCAGCGGGTTCTCCTGCGCCTCTACTGTGCCGTTCTGCAGCGCCAGGTAGACTTCAGCAAATGCGATCGGCGAGGTGTTGGCGCCGCACGCGCGGGGCATAGCAACATAGGCCGGCGCATCCGGCACGCGCATCTTCAGGCCCTTCAAGTCCGCGCACTTGTTGATGGGCTTGTTCGATGTGGTGTGGCGGGCGCCATAATACGTGGTGGAGACCACCTGGTTGCCGGTTTTTTCAGCATAGCCCTTTGCGATGTCGCGGTACACGTCGCTCTTCGTATACTTCAGAAGGTGATCGACATCGCGGAAGATGAACGGGTAGTAGGTGATGCCCATGCGGGGGTATGCGCGTGCCGCAAAGCTTGCCCCGGAGATGACCATGTCGACCGTGCCCAGCGACAGGCCCTGCATCGAATCTGATTCCTTGCCGAGCTGCGCCGCCGGATACACATCGATCTGGTATTTACCGTTGGTGCGTTTGCCGAATTCTTGTGCGGCCCATACCGACCATTTATGGAAGGGCTCTGAAGTCTCATAGGCGTGCGCCCATTTGAGTTTGGTCTGGGCGAAGGCGCCACCTGCGAGGCCGGCTGCCAGGACGGCAACCAGCGTTTTGCTTAACAACTTCATGTCTCGTCTCCTGATTTTGTTATTCAGATGTTTCGGGAAATCTGGTTTCTTCCAGTAAATCATTTCTTCAGATTCTATCTGGTCATACCACTATACCAATAATTTCATCTCACCTGTGCATTGTCAAGCTTGCAGCGCTAGGTTCCGCGGGTTACCTGCAGCGTCTGCCTATTCACTGATATGATAAATTGGTCATACCACTTATAAACCAGTATTCCTTTGAGTCAGATGAAAAATTCTAATCAGATCAATGCCGACGATTTACACGCCTTCGTCCGCGCCATTTGGGAAAACGCCGGCAGCAGCGAAAATGAAGCTCTGCTGGTTGCCGATCACTTGGTGCTGGCCAACCCGTCGGGGCATGACTCACATGGCGTCGGCATGATCCCGCGCTATGTCCGCTCGCTGAAGGAAGGCGAACTCAAACTTAACCAGCATGCGGAGGTCGTACGCGATGCGGGCGCAGTGCTGACGATTGATGGGGGCCTGGGCTTCGGCCAGGTGGTTGCGCATGAAGCGATGGGGCACGGGATTACGCGTGCGAAGAAACTCGGTATCTGCGCGGTCGGATTGCGCAATGCGCATCATATTGGCCGCATCGGCCACTGGGCAGAACAATGTGCACAAGAGGGACTGGTTTCCTTCCATTTCGTGAACGTTGCAGGTGATCCGTTGGTTGCACCATTCGGCGGCATCGATCGGCGATTCGGCACCAATCCTTTTTGCGCCGCCTTTCCGCGCACCGGCAAGCCGCCGCTGGTGCTTGACTTCGCCACCAGTCGTGTCGCCTTCGGCAAGACGCGCGTCGCGTACAACAAGGGCGTGCCGGTTCCGCCTGATTCGCTGATCGATCATGAAGGGAAGCCGACTAACGATCCGAAAGTGATGCACGAGGAACCGGCGGGATCGCTGCTGGCTTTCGGCGCACACAAAGGTTATGGGCTGGCTGCAATGTGCGAGATCTTTGCAGGTGCGCTATCCGGCGGCTTCACCACGCGTGCGAGCACTATTGTCAAGACCAGTGCGATCATCAACTGCATGCTTTCGGTGATCATCGACCCCAAGGCGCTCGATGCGCCTGATGCCGAAGCGGAAGCCGAGGCGTTTGTGGAGTGGGTGAAGGCGTCGCCGCTGGCGGATGAGGCGGAGCGGATTATGGTTCCCGGCGAGCCGGAACAGGGGCTGCGTAAAGAGCGTGGCGACAAGGGGATACCGATTGATCCGACTACCTGTAAACAAATCGCCGAGGCGGCGCAGGTTGTTGGGGTGCCGGGTCAGAAGATTGATGCGTTTTTGCGGAAGGTGAGTTGAATGTAATCAGGAACGGAGCTGACCTGCTTTCGCCAACATCACGGCCTACGTAAAGCAAGCGCTGAGGGTCACAAGCGGAGTCTGCTCAACTCCCCTTTCCCGCCTGCAGGAGAGGGGGGTTGCGAGCGTCAATCCGTAGTAGATGCAGTCCAACATCACGGTCAGCGATCGTGCGCAATTTGTGATGTTGGATTTGCAACCCAACCTACAACGGCGGACATGCCGCCATCACGTTGCACCTCAATCCCCTCCTTTCTCAACAAAAATCAAAGATCGCCTAAACCGCCTCTCCGCTCCCCGTCGCTGCGCTATTATCAGGCGAGCTTTCTTGACGGAAAGTTCCGCAAGGAATCAAGCCTGCGTCAAGTCACCCATACCGGAACGATTTCAATGGCGAGCAATGAACCCATCCCTTCCGAACTCGATTGAAGAACGAATCTATGTGTTGCGAACACGCTGGGAACGTTATACCGCCGAAGGACTGTTCGAGCAGTTCATCGAGTTTGCGGTAGCGGTCGACAGCCTCGCTGAATATTTCAATCGCCTGCGCCTGCCCGGCCTGGTGCGCCTGTGCGAAGGGCTTGAGAACGCAGCACTCGCGAAACTAGGCGACCAGCATTCCCATCCCATCTCCCAGCAGGACATCGGCTCGCTGCAACGCCAGATGGATTCGCTGTTGGGCTCGGTCGAATCGTTGCGGCGGCCACATCCTGAACGGCGCGCCGATGAACCGGTTGCGTCGATGGCGGATTTCGACTGGATCAAGCCGCGTTCGGTGTGGATGATCGCAGCAGCTGAAAAGCGCGACATGGCCGACGCACTGCGGCGCCAGTTGCAGTTTTTCGGATTCAATGTGTTTGAAATCCACTGGGGGAGTGAAGAGCTGCCCGAGGACATGCCGCTGGCCGTGCTCTTCATTCCAGGCGAAGGCAACACCAAGCCGGAAGAATTCGCCTGCATATCCGCCATCCGTACGATGTGCCCGGCGAGCCAGTTGTTCTATCTCGGCGCGGAGTCGGCGATGGACCCGATCGTCGCGTTGATGCGCGCCGGCATCGATGTCGCGATTCCCGCTGACGAGCAACCGTCGATGGTGCTGAACTGCGTGCTCGACCTGGTCCAGACCAATGAACAGGACCAGTACCGCGTGCTGGTGGTGGAGGACTCCCGCGTGGCCGTGGCACTGATCCAGCGCACACTCGCGCAGCATGCGATCGACACCTGCGCCATCAGCGACCCGGGCAAGCTACTGGAAGCACTCGAGTCCTATCGCCCCGACCTGGTGCTGATGGATATGTACATGCCTCGTTTCAATGGCGTGGAAGCGACCCGCGTGCTCCGGCAGATGACCGCTTACAGTTCGCTGCCGATCGTCTATCTGTCGGGCGAGTCGAAGGTCGGCATGCAGGTGGAGGCGTTGCGCCTCGGCGGCGACCAGTTCCTGATGAAGCCGTTCAATCCGGTGCTGCTGGCGGCGGTGGTAAAGACCAGGATCGAGCGATTCCGTGAAACCCGGCGCTCGACGCGCCTCGACGGTCTGACCGGCCTGTTCAATCACACCGCCGCAAAATCAAGGCTGAGCGCCATGGTCGCCGAACGAGGCACGAACGGCATGCTGGCAGTCGCCATGATCGACATCGACCACTTCAAATCGATCAACGACACTTACGGCCATCCGGTCGGCGATCAGGTGATACGAGGACTGGCATGGCTGCTCAAGGGACGCCTGCGTTCGATCGACCTGATTGGCCGCTACGGCGGTGAAGAGTTCCTGGTGGCGCTGCCTGACGTGAGCCTGGAGCAGGCGAGATCCGTCATCGATCGCATTCGCGCCGATTTTTCGGCTCTGCCGCACGCCCATCCGGGTGGCGCGCTGTTCGCAACCTTCAGCGCTGGTCTTGCTGGCTATCCCGACATCGACACTGCTGCCGCGCTCACAGAAGCCGCCGACGAGGCGCTGATGGAGGCGAAGCGGCAGGGGCGCAATCGGGTGGAAAAGTCGCTACGCGGCAGGTGAGAGAAAGGCGATCGTATGCCGGACTTTTTCGTCAATGCGTTCTGGATCACCGCCGCCTTCCTGATCGGGCACGTGGTGCTGCGCGCGCTGTTATCGGCTGCGGCACTCGGCGTGCGCCGCCTCTTGCACGCCGATCATCCGGCACGTAAGGCGTTACTGGCATACGCCATGGTTTCGCCGCTAAAACCAGTCTCCTTCCTGAAGTCGCCGGAACACTTCCTGGTTTATGGATTCGTGTCGGTGCTGCTGTTGCTGACGTTGAGCGGGGCATAACGGGTGACGTCCCTATCCGAAGCGATTACCACCGTATTCCTGATCGCTTTTATGGTCTCGTCGTCGTTCGGCGAAGACAGCAAGCCACCCGTAATGCAGATCAAGTCCGTACTGAAATCGTACGCGAGTACGCTCGGATGCGTGGTGCGCATGGAAGATGACAATATTCTGTCATTCGATATCGACGGTGACGGCAAGAAGGAATTTGTGGTCCTGTTCAGCCTCGATCCCGGCTGCTCAGGCGGCACCGCAACACACCGATCGGTATTCGCTGTACTCGAACGTGAACCGCACGCGCAGGTATTCGTGCGGCCGCAGCAGTCCTTTCCCGCAGCGCCGCTGGAAGGCTTTGTCCAGAACATCGACCGCATCTTTGTCAAGGACGGGGAGCTCTGGTACGTGGGGAAGGACTTCGACTGGAGCAATGACGCGCGTTGCTGTCCCTCGGTGCCGGTGAAGGCGCCGTTTTATTTCAGGGACGGTGCCTGGGTGGACTCGCGCGGGCCTTAGGCACCGCGCAGGGATAAGTTGGGCAATTTGGCGGCCGTCGCGGGATGCGGTGCAAGGCGTGAGGAGGAGCCATAGCGAGCTATGGCGACGACGAGCAACGCAGCAACGCGCTCGCTAGAGC
>JAQGMD010000234.1 GCA_028292565.1 Burkholderia sp.
GACCCGCCAGTATCTGGTCTACGTCGACGAGATCCGCAGCCGCAACCTGGAACTGGCGGCCGAATACCTGCTGATGGCGGCGATGCTCATCGAAATCAAATCGCGCATGCTGTTGCCGGTCAGGAAGGCCGACAGCGGCGATGAAGCGGAGGACCCGCGCGCCGAACTGGTGCGGCGGCTGCTGGAATACGAACAGATGAAGATGGCGGCGCTGCAGATCGACACCCTGCCGCAACTGGGGCGCGATTATGTGCGCGCGCAGATACACATCGAACAGAACGTGGTCACCCGCTGGCCGGATGTGAACATGTCCGAGCTGCAAGCCGCATGGGCCGACGTGATCAAGCGCGCCAAACTCACTGCGCACCATACCATCAGCCGCGAAGAACTTTCAGTGCGCGAACACATGACTGGCATCCTGCGCCGCCTGCAATCGGCCAGGTTTGTCGAATTTGCCGACCTGTTCGAGCCGTCGCGCGGCGTGCCGGTGGTTGTGGTCAATTTCATCGCCCTGCTCGAGCTGGCCAAGGAAACCTTGATCGAGATCACGCAAGCAGAGGCCTTTGCGCCAATCTATGTGCGGTTGGCATATTCTCCGGCCTAATTAGTCGTTCGAACAACAGCAAGGCAGTTTCATGAAAATCATCTCTTCGATCGAAGAATTGCGCGATCAGCTGCGCGGACAATTGCGGACCGCGTTTGTACCCACGATGGGCAACCTGCATGAGGGACACCTGTCGCTGATGCGGCTGGCGCGCAAACACGGCGATCCGGTGGTGGCATCGATCTTCGTCAACCGCCTGCAGTTCGGGCCGAACGAGGACTTCGACAAGTATCCGCGCACTTTCCAGGCTGACGTCGAAAAGCTGGAAAAGGAAGGGGTGTATGTGCTGTTCGCGCCGACCGAAAGAGATCTTTATCCGGAGCCGCAGGAATATCGCGTGCGGCCGCCGGACGAGCTGGGCAATATCCTTGAAGGCGAATTCCGCCCGGGATTCTTTGTCGGCGTAACCACCGTGGTGCTGAAGCTGTTCTCCTGCGTACAACCGCGCGTGGCGGTGTTCGGCAAGAAGGATTATCAGCAGCTGATGATCGTCCGCAATATGTCGAAGCAGTTCGCGTTGCCGACCGAGATCATTGCTGCGGAAACCTGGCGCGCGGAAGACGGCCTTGCGCTGTCTTCACGTAACGTCTACCTGTCGGCTACGGAACGGATTGAAGCGCCGGCCTTGTACAAATTGTTGAACGACGTGGCCCAGGAAGTACGGGACGGCCATCTGGACGTATTCGAACTTGAACGCCATGCGATGGCGAGACTCGCCGAACGCGGGTGGAAGCCGGACTATATCTCGATCCGCAAGCGCGCCGACCTGCAGCCTCCTTCGGCCGGCGATCTGGCGAAGGGCGAACCGCTGGTTGTGCTGGCTGCGGCGAAGCTTGGCACCACTCGCCTGATCGACAACCTGGAAATCTGATCGGGCAGCGGTTGGAATGCCAATTCCAACATTCACACTCGAATCAGAGCCGGTGGTTGTGCGGAGGGTGAATGTTGGGATTTCGTCCCAACCTACGAATACCCGGACTCCTGACCTCTGTCCCTGAAATAGTGGTTGGGATGCCAATCCCCACACTACGTCAATCCGGCATCAACATCAAATCCGTATCACCCGCATCTATGCCACGTTGTGACAGCAGCGTCGCGACCTGCGCGCGATGATTGGTCTGGTGATTGAAGAAGTGGGTCACCAGCAGCCACGCCGGTTTGCTGCGCGTCGATTTGCTCAGCCCGCTGTACCAGCTGAAATCAGCGCGTAGCCATTCCCCGTCGATCGCCGCAGCCCATGCGTGAATATCCGCATCCATTACCAGGCGTTCCGCCTTTAGCGCATTCCAGTCGGCATAGATGTCGTTGCCCAGGGTCGCTTTCGGATAGTCCTTCTCGAGCGGCGTGCCTTTGGTAAACCGTCCAGTCCACATGTAATCGGCCCAGATCAGGTGGTTCAACGTCGAGTGGATCGATTTGAAAAACGCGCCGCAATCCACCTTGCGTTCTTCATCGGTCAGTCGATCGCACGCCGCATAGATTTTTTCATTCATCCAGCGGTTGTAACGTGCCATCGTTAGTGCGTACTGCGGTGTGATCATTGCAAGGGCGGCAAATAGTCGTTAAGGGCACGTATACATTAACGCAAATGCGGCAGTACCGTCATTGGTCCACCCAGTTCGCAAGCGCCTGCCATTGCTCCAGGTCCTTTTCCACGCGCGAAGGCGCGACGTCCCATATGGTCAGGCCGTGGGCGGCGAGCTGTACATAGTTTTGCGTATCGCGCAGGTAGCCGAGCACAGGCAAACCGAGGCTGTTGACATAGTGCGCAAGTTGGTCGGCGGAACGTGTGCGGACATTGACGCGCATGCCGAGTACGGCAACGCCACGCTTGCCCTTGCGGACCAGCAGTTTTTCCAGGAAGGATTGTGTCGCCAGGATATCGAACATCGATGCCTGCAGGGGAACGATCACCTTGTGGGCAATTTTCATCACTTCGTCGAAGCGCGCACCGTCAAGACCCGCGGGTGTATCGAGCACGATATGGGTGGTGCCCTTCGGCGGCCTGGCGATATGGCCGTTAGTCATGTCCCATGCCGCGATCGTCGGCAACGCGGCGGACCGCAACTGGAGCCAGCTACGGGAGGATTGCTGGAGATCGGCGTCGCCGAGCATCACCTTGTGGCCCTGCTTCGAAAAATAACCTGCGAGGTTGGTGGCAAGCGTGCTCTTGCCGACGCCGCCTTTCGGGTTCGCGATGACGATCACTGGCATTGCTTTCTCCCCAGATTGGAATACCGGTTGCGTCCGGTTTAATCGCACGCCCTTGTGTGACGGGCATTTTTCAGAAGAATAGCATGATGCTTGGGCGCAAGAATTGAATAAGGTTTTTTGAATTATTATCACAAAATCAATTAATTTGATCTCCCCTCTTCCGCAGACTGTCGTAGCAGTGCGTCCAGAAGCGGTGCCGACGCATCAGCAATACGATCCAGGCTCTGCTCCCGCAGTTGCCCAAGATCGACCGGGACATCGCTATCGAGCCCGGCCCAGCGCAGGAGCGCCGAGAGCGCCTGCGGGGTATCGAACAAGCCGTGCAGGTACGTGCCCATCACCAGATCGTCCGCCGAACGCGCGCCTTCAGCGCGCCCCGCGATGTAAAACGCGGGCATGTCCCGTGCCGGGCCATCGGAAACCCCCATATGGATTTCATAGCCGTTGACCGGAACGCCTTCCGCGAATGCGCAAGCTCCACGGACCTGCTCGAGCCGCTTGTCACCAGTCATTTCGGTATCGATGTCGAGCAGCCCCAGCGCCTGCGACACGCCCGCCGGGCCTTCCACTCCCTGCGGATCCGCAACCGTACGTCCGAGCATCTGATAGCCGCCGCAGATGCCGATCACTTTCCCGCCATACCGCACGTGCCTGTTCAATGCCTGTGGCCAGCCCTGCACCGTCAGCCATGCCAGGTCGCCGCGGGTGTTTTTGCTTCCGGGAAGAATAACCAGATCTGCAGCAGGGATAGGTTGTCCCGGACCGATGAAGCGCAGGTCGATGCCGGGATGCGCGCGCAATGCATCGAAGTCCGTGTGGTTGCTAATGCGCGGCACCGCCGGAACGATCACCCTGAACTCGCCACGCCCGCTTTGCGCCGGCTGAACCGCGTCTTCGGCATCGAGGTAGAGGCCATGCAAATACGGCAGCACCGCGAGGACAGGTTTGCCTGTTTGCTGCTCCAGCCATTCGAGGCCCGGTTCGAGCAGGCTGATGTCGCCGCGAAAACGGTTGATCACAAAACCGACGATGCGATTGCGCTCGCTCTCAGACAGGCAAGACAGCGTGCCCACAATATGCGCGAACACCCCGCCGCGATCGATGTCGGCCACCAGGATCACCGGACAATCGACCGCTTCGGCAAATCCCATGTTGGCGATATCGCGATCGCGCAAGTTGATCTCGGCGGGACTGCCGGCGCCTTCGACGATGACCGCTTCATAACTGTCGGTCAGCCTGCGATAAGAAGCCAGTACAGCCTCCATCGCCACCGTCTTGTATTGGTGGTAGTCGCGCGCATTCATGTCAGCGCGCACCTTGCCGTGGATGATGACTTGGGCGCCAGTGTCGCTCGAAGGTTTAAGCAGCACCGGGTTCATGTCGGTGTGAGGCTCGAGTCCCGCCGCCTGCGCCTGCAATGCCTGCGCTCGACCGATCTCGCCGCCGTCAGTCGTGACTGCGCTGTTGAGCGCCATGTTCTGCGGCTTGAACGGCACGACCTTTACGCCTTGGCGAGCGAGCAGCCGGCACAATGCGGCGACCACGGTACTCTTGCCGGCATCCGAGGTCGTGCCCTGCACCATCAGCGTGTGGAAAGGAAGCTTCATCGCTTGTCACCACGACGGCTGCGCGCCAGCTCCAGCTTTTCGCATACCGCGGCCGCGCCCTGCAACAGGCGTGGACCGGCGCGGTTAAGCAGGTCCGCATCGATGGCGAACAGGTTGCCGCGTTGTACGGCGAGCATGCCTGTGTATCGGTGCCAGACTTCGAGACCGGCTTTGGTTGCATCGCGCCGGTCGCCGGTGATCATCGCTTCCGGATTTTCCAGCAGGACCGCTTCGGTGCTGACCGTCGGCGCAGTCACCGGCAAAGAGGCGAAGATGTTTTCTCCGCCGCACAGCCGCAATACATCGCTGATGATATGTTTTCCATTGAGTGTGTAAACGGGCTGGCCCCACACCTGGTAGAAAACGCGGACCAGCGGCCGCTGTTGATATTGTGCTTTCAAGCGAGCCAGTTGCAGCCGCTGCTCCGCAGCGGTTTGCTCAGCCTGCTTTTCGGTTCCCATCAGCTTCCCGAGGCGGACGATATTTTCGGGAATGTCATCGAGCTTATGCGGCTCGCTATAGAAGAGCGGGATGCCGAGCTTGCGCAGGTGTTCCAGTTGCCGCTCCGAATTGCCGTGCAACCAGACCACCAGCAGGTCGGGCTTGAGAGCAATGATGCGTTCGATATCGATCTGCCGGTGGTCGCCTACGCGCGGGATGTCCTTTGCCGCCGGAGGGAAATCACTATAGCCGACAGTGCCGACGATGCGGTCGCCGCCACCGGCGGCGAAAACCATCTCGGTTACATGCGGTGCGAGCGTCACGACGCGTTGCGCCGGACGCTGCAAAACGATGGTGTTGCCGGTGGCATCATGTACTGTGATGGCGGCAGATGCATGGAGGGTAACCAGCCATGCGGCTAGCAGGATAAAACGTTTCACTGTGTTCCTTTCGATGCGGACCATTCGGCCAATGCCTGCTGCAGGCAATGCCAGCCCGCTTCATCGGGCGGCAAGCCAAGTCGTATGCCTGTTGCCCCCTTTGTAAACAGGCGCACCCATATACCGCGTTGCGCCATGTGCTGCCAGAATTCTTTAGCGCGCGGCTCAGGCCACCATTGATACAGCGCGCTGCCGGCCGAACTTATGCCATGAGCGGCAAGCAGCGATTGTAAGCGCGCCCCGCTCTCAAGCAATCGGCATCGCGTCGCTTCCTGCCATGCGTAATCCGAGAGTGCCGCACGGCCGATCTCTTGCGCCGGACCGCTCACGGCCCATGGCCCAATCGCTTCGGCCAAATCATGTAGCAGCGCTTCATCGGCCGCCACGAATCCGAGGCGCGCACCGGCCAGGCCGAAGAATTTTCCGACCGAGCGCAGCACAATCAGTCCCGGACGCCCGGTCCAGCTAGCCACGCTCATCTGCGGCGTGGTGTCACTGAACGCTTCATCCACCACCAACCAGCCGCCGCGCGCGCCAAGACGTTCGGCCCAGTCCAGCAGCACCCCGGGATCCACCGTCTCTCCGGTGGGATTATTCGGATTGCAAATCACCATCACGTCGCAATCGTCAACCGCAGATGCCAGCGCGTCGTAGGCGACCTCGCGCATTGCATGACCAACCTGTGCCCAGCGATGCGCGTGTTCGGCATATGCCGGCGCGGCGATGACCACCCGCGATGGCGCGCGCAGGCGCGGCAATGCCTGTATCGCTGCCTGCGTGCCCGCGACCGGCAGCAATCGTGGCGCTCCGTAATACGTTTGCGCGGCGGTCACCAGCGCCTCACTGGTTTCCGGAAGACGATGCCACACATCGCCGGCCAACGCCGGCACCGGATACGGCTGCGGATTGATACCGGTCGACAGGTCGATCCATTCGTCACGCGGCCGATCGAATTGGACGATCGCATCCTGCAGATTGCCGCCATGCTCAAGCATGCATTACCCTTTCAAGAACAACCGCCACGCTCAATACGCCCACCCACAACGCCGTCGTGCCCGCTACCAGCCGCCATGCTCTTCCGATATCGGATGCTGACGCGCCTCGCCCTATCCCGAGCGGCGGCCGGTTCTCTATTACGCCGTCATAGGTAGCTGCGCCGCCAAGCGCAAGACCTAAAGCGCCGGCGCCGGCCGACATGACCGGGCCCGCATTCGGACTGGACCACGCCGGCGCCTGACTGCGCCAGCATCGCCACGCTACCCGGGTATTCCCGAGCAATGCATACGACGCTGCGGTCAGGCGGGCGGGGATCCAGTTCAGTGCATCATCGATACGCGCTGCGGCGCAGCCAAAAGCAAGAAAGCGCGGCGTCCGGTATCCCCACATGGCATCGAGTGTATTGGCCAGACGGAACAACACGGCGCCGGGCGCGCCTGCAACAATGAACCAGAACAGCGTGCCGAACACGGCATCGTTGCCATTCTCGAGCAAGGACTCGACGCTGGCTTTGGCCAGGTTGGATTCATCGGCGTGCGTGGTATCGCGGCTAACGATGCGGGCAGTGAGCCGGCGCGCCTCGGGCAGGTCATTGTCTGCCAACGCGCGTTCAATCGGAAGGGTATGGTCGCGCAAGCTGCGCAGCCCGATACAGAAATATAGCAGCACCGCATGCAGGAACAGACTCGCCGCAGAATAATATGAGAGCAATACCAAAGGAATCACAGCCAGCAGCCATGCCCCTGCACCCTTCGCGAATCGGTATTCACCGCGATTCATCCTGCGCTCCAACGCATCGGCCAGGCGACCGAATCCGACCAGTGGATGCCAACGACGCACCTCGCCCAGCATCAGGTCGAGTGCAATGCCCGCAATGGCCAGCAGCGCAATTGTCGTCAGGTCCAGTCCCGCCAGCATGCTCAGCCTTTCAGCGTCATCGGCAAGCCTGCAGCGACCCACACCGCACGTTCGCAACGGGCGGCCACTGCCTGATTCAGGCGGCCGGCTTCATCGACGAACCAGCGCGATATCGCTCCCTGGGGCACCACACCCATGCCAACTTCATTGGAGACAACGATCACATCTCCCGCCGCTTGCTCCAGCGCGAGCAGGAAACCCGTACGCTGTTCATCGAAGCATGCGGGCGGAATAATTTTTCCTACTTCCGGAAAAACCTTTTCTTCAGCGAACAGCAAATTGGACAGCCAGACAGTCAGGCAATCGACCAGTATCAATCGCTGCGGCGAGCTCCATTGCGCGATGGCGGCGCCGAGCGCAAACGGTTGTTCGATCGTCTGCCACGACTGGCTGCGCTGTTGCCGATGCATGGCGATACGCGCCGTCATTTCCTCGTCGCCCGGCTGCGCGGTGGCGATGTAAATCACTTCCTTGCCGGAAGCCGCGGCAAGCGCCTCCGCATGCGCGCTCTTCCCGGAGCGCGCGCCACCCAGTATGAAGGTCCGCGTTACCACTCGACACCCGTCTTCGGGTCGACGACTTCCTTCTTGCGCTGCATGCGGGCGTGATGCCGTTCGTTGATGCGTTCTTGTTCACTCATGTCGAGGATCCTCCACAGGTAGGTATATCGTGCGGTTGCCGTGCCGGACAATTTCAATCGGATGACCGAGGCAGCGGCTCAGGATCGGTGGACGCATTACTTCGTCGACCGGGCCCGCCTGCCATTGCCCGTCGCCCATCAACAGCAATGCGTGACTCGCGACGCCATGCGCGAGATTGAGATCGTGGCTGACCATCACCACCGACTTTCCTGACTGCCTGCACAAGCGCGCCAGCAATCCCATGACACTTACCTGGTGCGCCAGGTCGAGCGCGTTGGCGGGCTCGTCCAGCAGCAATAGCGGCGTGTCCTGGGCGAGCACGGCGGCAATGGCAACGCGCTGGCGCTCACCGCCGGACAAGGTCCGCACATCGCGCTCAGCCAGGTCACGTACATCCAGCGCCTGCAGCGCCGCATAGGCAGCCTGGTAGTCCGCATCGGATTCCCAGTAGCTTGCTTCCTGATACGGATGACGCGCGGTGAGCACCGTTTCGATCACGCGATAGCCGAACGCATCGCTGCGGCCCTGCGGAAGGAAAGCACGTTCGCGTGCCAGGTCGGTCAATCGCCAGTCTGGCAGCGGTCGACCACCCAACTGCACAGTGCCGCCGTCCGGATCGCGCAAGCCGGCGAGAGTTCGTAGCAACGTGCTCTTGCCCGCGCCGTTACGGCCGATCACGCACCAGCATTCGCCCGGGCCAACCTGCCAGTCCAGTCCCTTCACCAGCAGGCGATTGCCGATGCGAAGATCGAGGTTCACCGTTCGCATCATGTCATCTCCTGCGTATCTGGTGCAGCTGCAGCAGGAATACCGGCACGCCGATGAGTGCGGTAATCACACCGACCGGCAGCTGCTGCGGAGCGACGATGCTGCGCGCGAGCGTATCGGCCAGCACGAGGAATGTTCCGCCGACCAGCGTGGCTGCCGGCAGCAGCAGGCGATGTTCCGGGCCAAGTGCGAAGCGACACGCATGCGGGACGATCAGCCCCACAAAGCCGATACTGCCCGCATTGCTGACAGCAGTGGCGGTTAGCAATGCCGCGGAAACAAACAAACCTTGCCTGAGAGCGCCCACCCGGATGCCGAGGGTCGCCGCCGTTTCCGCATGCAATGCCACCACATTGATGGCGCGCGCGACGCGAATGGAAAAAGTCAGCGCGGCTGCCAATACCAGCCAGGGCAGCCAGCGCAACTGCGTGCCGGACAGGTCGCCAATGAGCCAGAACACCATGCCACGCAAGCGGTTGTCGGGCGCTACAGACAGTATCAGGGTCACCAGCGCGCCGCAGCCCGAAGCCACGATGACACCGGTGAGTAAAAGAAGAGGCGCATTGCCCTCGGCAATGCCATTGCGCAAATCGCGATGCGCCAGCAGGAACAGCAGCAAAGCCACCGAGATGGCACCGGCAAAGGCGGCGACATCGATTATCCAGGCGGCGGTGAAGAACAGCATGGCCGCGAGCGCGCCGACTGCGGCCCCGCTGGACACACCGAGCACGTAGGGATCGGCCAATGGGTTGCGCAACAATGCCTGCATCATGACGCCCGCGAGGGCCAGCGTCGAGCCCGTAACGAACGCGGAGAGCACCCGTCCCAGCCTGAGCTGCAACAATGTGGCCGCGAGAGTCGATGGTTCTCCGCTGGCGATTTCGCGCAGTGCGGTAAACATGTCGGAGACCGGCAGTGCCACGGAACCGATGCCGCACGCGAGCAAGATGGTCACGAACGCAAGCACCAGCAGTCCGGTCAACACAGAAAAAGCCCTGCGGCGTTCGCGCACTGAAGGCAGGTT
>JAQGMD010000237.1 GCA_028292565.1 Burkholderia sp.
CCGATGAGGGCGACTCGCCGACAGCGCGAAAGATCAAACCGGCGCGGGTGCGGTAGAGGAACCAGGCAATTGCGGCGCACAGCAGCAGTGACAGGTACACCATCGGATGGTGCCTGAACAACGCGGTGCCGAGAAAGGGAATGTCGGATAAAAACGGAATGCTGAATTTCCCGGCCGTGAGGCTGTGGCTGGTGTAGCCCATGCCAACGTAGGCGGATACGCCGCTGCCGAACAGCGCCAATGCGAGACCGGTCGCATATTGATTGGTGCCGAGCCATACCGTCATCAACGCGAAGAATCCGGCCAGCAGCATGCCTGCGAAAGCGCCGGCGAGAAAGCCGAGGGTCACGCTGCCGCTCTGTACCGTCGTCGCAAAACCGGCGATTGCGGCGACCAGCATCATCCCTTCGGCGCCGAGGTTGACCACACCGGATTTTTCATTGATGAGCAAACCGAGCGCGGCGAGCATCAGCGGCGTGCCGGCGATCAGCGCAGCGGCAATCAGTGGTGCCATGGATGACGCAACTGAGTCCATCATTTCCTCCAGCTCATTTTGTAGTGAATCAGCACGTCACAGGCAAGCAGCGAAAACAGCAGGATGCCCTGGAACACGCCGGTGATCGCGCTCGGCATGCCTAACCGCGATTGCGACAGCTCGCCGCCGATATAGAACAGCGCCATGATGAAGCTGGAAAACACCACGCCGATGGGATGCAGGCGGCCGACATACGCGACGATGATCGCCGCAAAGCCGTAGCCGGGGGAGACCGATGGTGTGAGCTGACCGATCGGGCCCAACACTTCGCCGACACCAGCCAGTCCCGCCAATCCACCGGACAGCAGCAATGAAATCCATAGTGACTGACGCGTCGAAAAACCGGCGTAACGCGCCGCAGCTGGTGCCATGCCACCGACTTGCAATCGAAACCCGGCGAAACTACGAGACAGGAACAGCCAGCCCAGCACGGACACAGCCAATGCGAGCAGGATGCCGACATGCAGACGCGTTTCGGGCAGCAGTATGGGCAGCAGGAATCCATCCGACAGCAGGCGCGACTGCGGGAAGTTGTTACCCTCGGGGTCCATCAGCGGTCCGTGGACCAACAGACTCAATAGCAGTTGCGCGACATACACGAGCATCAGCGAGACCAGGATTTCATTCGCATTGAAACGATCACGCAGAAATGCGGTGATCCCGGCCCACGCCATGCCACCCAGCATGCCCGCCACCAGCGTTACGATGATCAACAACGCGCCGCCGCCCTCTCCGGTATCGAAGTACAGCGCAGCCGCACCGCCGGTAATGGCGCCGACCACCAGCTGCCCTTCAGCGCCGATGTTGAAGATATTCGCGCGGAAGCACACTGCCAGTCCGACTGCTACCAGCAACAGCGGTGCGACTTTCACACCAACTTCCGACCAGCCCCGCAGGTCCTTGATCGGCTCAATGAAAAATATCGACAGGCCCGCGATCGGGTCCTTACCGAGCGCCGAGAACAGCACGGCGCCGAACATCACCGTCAACAGTACCGCGAATAGCGGCGACATCCATGACATCAGCGCCGAGGGATAGGCCCGGCGTTCAAGGACAGGTACCAGCCTTGTTGCACCATCAAGCATGTACCGCCTCCTGCTGCAAGGCGGGACCGTTATCCCATAATCCGCTCATCCACTGTCCTATCAGGTCGATGCTGGCTTCCGATCGTGGGATCGACCGCGAGACCCTGCCCTTCGCAATTACCATCATCCGATCCGATATCTCGAACAATTCGTCCAGCTCCTCTGAAATCACCAGCAGCGCACAGCCGGCATCGCGCAATGCGACCAGCTCGGCGCGAATCTGCGCAGCCGCGCCGACGTCGACACCCCAGGTCGGCTGCGCCACGATCAACACTTTGGGATCGCGCATCATTTCACGACCGACGATGTACTTCTGCAGATTGCCGCCCGAAAGGCTGCCCGCGGTCGCATGCGGTCCTGCCGCCTTCACTTTGAAACGGCTGATGATGGATGAAGCGATCTGATTTATTGCACCGAATCGCACCAATCCCTGTCGCACTGTCGCACCGGTCTGGTGCGACAGCAGCACGTTTTGTGCGAGCGACAGATCGGGGACGGCTCCGCGGCCGAGCCGCTCTTCCGGCACAAACCCGAGACCGCGCGTGCGGCGTGCGGCGGCGTTGCGCCGGCCTATCGGTTCGCCCTTTAATACGATGGCATTCGCTGCGGCACGCGTGTCGTCGCCGGACAGCGCAGCCAGCAGCTCTTGCTGGCCATTGCCCGATACGCCGGCGATGCCGACGATTTCACCGGCGTGCAAGTCGAAGCTGATGCCGGAGAGCGTGGTAGCGAATGGATGGCTTTTTGCGAGCGACAGATTCTGCACCGCGAGCATTTTTTCTCCGGGCTGGCGCGGCACGGTCTTGATCGCCGGCGGTTCGGCGCCGATCATCATGCGCGAAAGACTCGAAGCGGTTTCCTGGCGCGGGTCGCAGACGCCGGTGACCTTCCCGCCTCGCATTACGGTGCAGGTATGGCATAGCTCGCGGATTTCATCGAGCTTGTGACTGATATAGAGGATGCTGCAGCCTTCGGCAGCGAGTTTACGCAAGGTCTCGAAAAGTTTGTCGACGGCTTGCGGCGTGAGCACCGAAGTCGGTTCGTCGAGGATAAGCAGCTGCGGTTTGGCCAACAGCGCACGCACGATCTCCACTCGCTGGCATTCGCCGACCGACAGTGTATGCACATGACGCTGCGGCTCCAGCTCGAGGCCGTATTGGCGTGCAGTTGCTTCGATCTGCCTGCCGAGTTCGTCAAGCTTCGTATCTTTGGGCAAGCCAAGCGCGATGTTCTCTGCAACGGTCAGGGTATCGAACAGGGAGAAGTGCTGGAACACCATCGCGATGCCAAGCTGGCGTGCGGCCGCCGGATTGGCGATATGGACTTCGCGTCCGTTCCAGACCATCTTGCCGGCATCGGGCTTGACCGCGCCGTAGATGATTTTCATCAGGGTCGACTTGCCGGCGCCGTTCTCTCCGAGAATGGCGTGGATTTCTCCGGGGCGCACGTCGAGATCGATCCCGTCATTGGCGACTACCGAAGGATACTTCTTGGTGATTTGACGTAGCGTGAGGCGGGTATCCATGTCTCTCGTCTGTTTTTTATTTGCTCAAGGTATGACGCGGCGACGTTGCTGCCCGTCACCGGATCCTTGCTTATAAATAATCCTTAACTACCGCGATAGGTCGAATAAGCCCACGGTGAAATGACCAGCGGTACATGATAGTTCTGGTTGGGATCTGCAATGCCGAAGGCGATGATCACACGGTCGAGAAACTTTGGCTCGGGCAATGCCACGCCTTGCGCGGCAAAATAGTCGCCGGCAGCGAACACCAGTTCGTACTGCCCGGCCCGCATCTGGTCGCCTTCCAACAGCGGCGCATCGCAGCGGCCATCTTTATTCGTGACGGCGCATTGAAGAAGAGTTCTCTGCGTGGCTTCCACGGCGTACAGTTCAACCACTACCCCCACTCCTGGTTTTCCCTGGGTGACGTCGAGGACATGGGTACTGAGTTTTCCCATTCTTCATGTCTCCTGTTTCAGATTTGTTATGGGGTCCATCATATCTACCTGACTACCGGTGTCTATTTCGCTTCGTATATAACCGCCATCAGTTTGCGCTGATGTCGATTTACCCTATCAATTTCCGTGCCACCGGACAAAGTTGACAAAATATTCACGACCCGAGAATTAAAAAAATCCAAGGCGAGCATTCTATATCCGACAAAGACTTCTTATAAGAATATTTATATAGTGCGTATCTGAAATGCAGGATATCGAACGGTTTTGGTTATTTTTCAGACTGATACTTAACATCATCGTGCGGTTATAGCGTGGGTGATGGCGGGTGCTAACCTAATGTCTGGTC
>JAQGMD010000254.1 GCA_028292565.1 Burkholderia sp.
GCCTACGCCTGCGAAGAGATCGCCAAAGATCCCGCCATGGCCGCCGAGTACACCTCGCGCGCCAACCTGGTCGCGGTGATCACTAACGGCACCGCAGTGCTGGGACTGGGCGACATCGGACCGCTTGCGGGCAAGCCGGTGATGGAAGGCAAAGGTTGCCTGTTCAAGAAATTCGCCGGCATCGACGTATTCGACATCGAGCTGGCTTCACACGACCCCGACAAACTGGTTGAAGCCATCGCCATGATGGAGCCGACGGTAGGCGGCATCAACCTCGAAGACATCAAGGCGCCCGAGTGCTTCTACATCGAGAAGCAATTGCGTGAGCGCATGAACATTCCTGTCTTCCATGACGACCAGCACGGCACCGCCATCATTTCTTCTGCCGCATTGATCAACGGCCTGAAGGTGGTCGGCAAGGAAATTGGCAAGGTCAAGGTGGCCGTGTCAGGCGCCGGCGCCGCGGCCATCGCCTGCCTCGACACCATGGTGAGCCTCGGCGTGAAGCGCGAAAACATTTTCGTCACCGATTCCAAGGGCGTGATCTACAACGGGCGCGACCGCAACATGGAAGCCAACAAGGCGCGCTACGCGCAGCGGACCGAGGCGCGGCTGCTGGCCGACATCGTCGAAGGCGCGGACGTGTTCCTCGGATGTTCGACCGCCGGCGTGCTGACCGCCTCCATGGTGAAAACCATGGCGCCCAAGCCGATCATCCTGGCCCTGGCCAATCCCGAACCCGAGATCCGTCCGGAAATCGCCAAAGCCGCGCGCCCCGACTGCATCATCGCCACCGGCCGCTCGGACTATCCCAACCAAGTCAACAACGTGCTTTGCTTCCCGTATATCTTCCGGGGCGCGCTGGACTGCGGCGCCACCAAGATCACGGAAGAAATGAAGCTGGCCTGTGTCCAGGCGATCGCCGACCTTGCTGAAGCGGAGACCAACGATGCGGTGGCCGCGGCCTATGCCGGGCAGGACCTCACTTTCGGTCCGGAATACATCATTCCGAAACCGTTCGACCAGCGCCTGATCGAGAAGATTGCGCCGGCCGTAGCCAAAGCGGCTGCGGAGTCGGGCGTCGCCACGCGCCCGATCCAGAACCTCGACGCGTACCGGCAGCAGCTCAGCCATTTCGTGTATCACACCGGCCTCATCATGAAGCCCGTATTCTCATCCGCCAAGGCCGAACCGAAACGGGTGGTCTATGCGGAAGGGGAAGAAGATCGCGTACTGCGCGCGGTACAGACCGTGGTCGACGAAGGACTTGCCAAGCCGATCCTGGTCGGACGCCCGCAGGTGATCAGCAAGCGGATCGCAAAGGCCGGACTGCGTCTGAAGGCCGGTGTCGATTTCGAGCTGGTCAACCCGGAAGAGGATCCTCGCTACCGCGCCTATTACGAGGCTTACCACGCGCTGCGAGGCCGTCATGGCATCACGCCGGACACCGCCAAGACCATGCTGCGCCGCTCCAATACCCTGATCGGCACCATGCTGGTACACATGGGCGACGCGGACGCGCTGCTGTGCGGCACGGTAGGGCGCTTTGACGGGCACCTGGAACACGTGCGCGACGTCATCGGCCTCGCCCCGGGCGCGCAAGTGTTTGCTGCAATGAATGCGCTGATGCTCGAAAAGTACACGCTGTTCATCACCGACACCTATGTCAACGACGATCCGAGCGCGGAAGAGCTCGCCGCGATCACGCAGCTTGCGGCGGAAGAAATCAGGCGCTTCGGCCTGCAGCCCAAGGTCGCCATGCTGTCGCATTCGATGTTCGGCTCATCCGATCGGCCGTCCGCCCGCAAAATGCGTGCAGCCCGTGACATCCTGGCGCGTGTTGCACCCGACCTCGAAGTCGAGGGCGAAATGCAGGGCGATGCGGCGCTGGTGGAAGACGTGCGGCGTCATTTCCTGCCGGGCAGCACGCTGGCGGGCAGCGCCAACCTGTTGGTGATGCCGACTCTGGATGCCGCCAACATTGCGTTCAATCTGCTCAAGATCACCGGCGGGCAGGGCGTGACGGTGGGACCGATCCTGCTCGGCGCAGCCAAGCCGGTGCATGTCCTCAATCCGGCCGCTACTTCACGCCGCATCGTCAACATGACCGCGGTGGTGGTGGCGGAAGCGTTGGCCGCTCTGCAGCGCCGCGAGTAAAGCGGGGCAGGCGCCGGTGGGCACCAGCCCACCCGGTCGTACTGTAAAGCACTGTAAATTTTGCCGCCTGCAGCGGGTTACTGAAGACGCGACGCGATGCAGTGCGATGGACTACAATGCACACTCTTACGAACCGAATGCGGATCTGATCCATGCGGGGATAAATTGAGTCACCTCAATAACGCTCGACCCGTTTCTGGCACGATAAAAACGGGCAAGAGCTGGGCCGCACCGGTTCAAAACAAAATTGAAGCGCGTTTTTATACGCTTGAGGGACGGATGCATGTGTAGCGAAGGTCGATGGCCATCAATGGCGAACAGAACAGATACCCAGCCACAACTCCCCTTTTTCGGTAACCCAATTGGGCAGCGGCATGATCGCTGCGGGGAGTTTTAGTGACTTCTCCTGTGGACAGTCGCGGCGCAGTCCTGCCCGCGTTTCAGATGCGCGTCCTGGTGATCGAAGACAACCAGGACCTCGCCCGCTTGTTTTGTGATCTGCTGGAAGTCATGGGTTGTGAGACCGAAGTCGCGTTCAATGCGCGGACAGGGGTCGAGCGCGCGCGCCGCGTGCAGCCCGACATCGTGTTCTGCGATCTGCGTCTTCCAGGCGAGAAAAACGGCTTTGATGTGGCGCAGGAACTGCGTAGTGACGAGGCCTTTGCCCGGCTGCCACTGATCGCGGTTACCGGCTACAGTGACGTCGACGAGCAGCGCCGCGCGCGCGAGGCTGGCTTCGACCGGGTATTTGCCAAGCCCATCAAGTTCGCCGAAATCCAGGATGTGTTGAAAGATTATCAAAAGCGCTGAAGGCTGCCGCTCACTTTCCTGCTTTTCCGTTCTTCCTCTCCACCATCTTCATCAGCGCATACAGCGTTTCCAGCCGGGCGATCGACACGTTTTCGCGCCGCCCGGCGCGAACTGCATTGCCGAGGATGACTTCCAGCTCCATCGGCCGGCCATTTTCAAAATCGAGCGCCATGCTGGTTTTATAGGCCGGGGCCTTGCGCGTCCCTTCAATATATTGATCGATCAGTTCCGGCGATAGGGGATGACCGGCCGCCGCAGCCACCGCACACACTTCCTCCATTGCAGCCCGCACGAACGGGGTGCCGTCCTGCACGGAAAGCATGTCGTCGGTGTCGAGCACCCCGCCGAGTACTGAAATCGGGTTGAAGACGGCGTTCCACAGGCACTTCTGCCAGCGCGCAGTAACCACATCTTCGGTCAGGATAGGCTTGATTCCGCCTCTCTCCAGCATCGAAGCAAGAAGCCTGGCCCGCTCCGACAACCCGCGCGGATAAGTCCCGAAGTGTAAATCGCCGAAAGCGTAGTGCCGTAACTTGCCGGGTCCGACGCGGCTGACTTGCACAAATGCTAACGCGCTGATCAACTCATTGTCCGGGAACGCATCGGCGATTTCGGATTCGATCTCCACGCCGTTTTCTATCAGCACGATCGTCGTATCCGGGCCCACTGCGTCGCGGATCAGGGCGACCCGGTCGGTGCCTTCCACCACCTTCACACTCAAGACCACATAGTCGGGCGGGCCGCCGGCATAGTCCGCGGCCGAGCGTAGCGTCTGCGCGGGGAGAAATATCCGGTTGCCGAGCCGCTTGCTTTCGATTTCATAACCGTGTTCGCGCACCGTGTCGTATTCCGAACGGCAAACCACGGAGACATCGGCCCCCTGCAGTTGCAGCGCCGCTCCATAAAAGCTGCCGATGGCGCCGGCGCCAATGATTAATACCCGGCTTTGCGATTCCTGAGGATGGGTCACTCGAGATGCTCCGATGGTTGGAAGAAATGGTTCGTCGATTTTAATCGCATCCGTGAAAACGGGCCGGGCGCCACTTTCAACGCGCGCTATGACATAGGCCAGATACCGGTGGTGGCCCTCGCGTCGGCCTATGCCGTTAAGGGATGACGGCGTTACTCCTACAACGCGCCGCCAGTGATAAACGTGCAAGGCTTCCCCGCAACATTTCTACAAAAAAAGTAACCCGGAATTGATTTAACGAAAGTTTGTGCGCCAGTAACAGGCTATGATTGCTACTCCGAAATAATTCATTTGTTGCTTCACTTTCGCCCAAGGGTATGTTTAAGAAAACGCTAATCGCTCTCCTGCTGAGCTGCTCCGCCTCCGCGTTCGCGCTGCCTTTCAGCTCGCAGCACGCGCTCGTCTTTGACGAGGAAACCGGCAAGATCCTGTTTGAAAAAAATGCCGACGCGATAGTGCCCATCGCTTCGATCACCAAGCTCATGACCGCAATGGTGGTGCTGGACGCCAAACAGGACATGAACGAAATGATCAGTATCGACGAGAGTGATGTCGATACCCTGAAATACAGCTCCTCACGGGTGCCAGTCGGCGTTTCGCTGCCGCGCAAGGACATCCTGCAGCTGGCATTGATGTCCTCCGATAACCGCGCTGCTGCATCGCTCGCCCGCACCTATCCAGGCGGAAAACTTGCGTTCGTCGCCGCCGTCCGCGAAAAACTGGTCGCGCTGGACATGCGCCAGACCAAGATCGAAGAACCGACGGGCTTATCGCCGCATAACATGTCGACAGCCGCCGATCTTGTGAAAATGGTAACTGCGGCAGCCCACTATCCGGAGATCACGCAGCTCACAACCGAAACCGGCGAGCAGTTCGACATCAACGGACACCCGGTGCGGTATCGCAATACCAATAGCCTGGTAGGCAAAAAAGGCTGGGATATCCTCCTGTCCAAGACCGGTTTCACCCGCGAAGCCGGCCGTTGCCTGGTGATGCGCCTGCAGTCCGCCGGAAAGAACGTGACAGTGGTGCTGCTCAATGCGCGGGAAAGCGCTCAGAGGCTGGGCGACGCGCAAAACGTGCAGCGCTTCCTGAACGGCGAGCCGATGTTTGCCGCCAGGCCCGTACGCGTAGCGACGCGCAAAGCCAGGCCCGGCAGAAGCGCCATGGTGCTGGTCAAGGCAAAGGCGGCGACTGTCAAGATTCGCAAGAAGCGCCCAACGACCTGAGCGTCCTGACGGACTCCGATAAAAAACGCCGACTTGTTCGGCGTTTTTGTTTTTCATGGTTGCATTGCAGGGCCGCATTGATGGTTATTTACTTCGTGGCGGCGAATCGATACACTGGTTCGAAAAATGTGGAATCATATTCCACAGTGCAGAACTACATCGAGAGCACCTCAAAGGAGACGAGCATGACCGGACCAAAGAATACACGCCGCGATTTTCTGAAGACCTCTGCTGCTGCCGCAGCCACCATCGCCTTTCCCTCTATCGTAAGCGCGCAGAGTTATCCATCGCGCCCGATCAAGCTGATCTGCCCCTGGCCCGCAGGCGGCTCCACCGACATCGTGGTTCGCGCATTTGCGGAGAGCGCCGGCAAAGCGCTGGGCGGCCAGATGATCGTCGAAAACAAACCGGGCGCCGGCGGTACGATGGGTGCGATCGAACTGGCGAATGCGAAGCCGGACGGCTATACACTGTCGCAGCTGCCGCTCGGCATATTCCGCATCCCGCATATGCAGAAGGTGCAGTTCGACCCGCTCAAGGACCTCACCTACGTAGCGTGCCTGACCGGTTACACCTTCGGCATGGCGGTACGCGCCGATTCGCCGATCAAGACCATCAAAGACCTGGTGGAATTCGCCAAAGCCAATCCGGAAAAGTTCACCTACGGTTCCACCGGTACCGGCACCACGCCCCACCTGGTAGTCGAACAATTCGCCAAGCGCGCCGGCATCAAGCTGCTGCACGTCCCGTTCAAGGGCAGCGCCGACGGCATGCAGGCGGTACTCGGTGGCCATGTCATGGCACACAGCGATGCCACCGGTTGGGGACCGTTCGTGGATGCCGGCCGCGCCCACCTGCTCGCCACCTACGGCAGCAAACGCACCAAGCGCTGGTCCCATGTGCCTACCTTGCAGGAACTCGGCTACCAGACGGTGTCCGATTCGCCCTTCGGCATCGGCGGACCCAAGGGGATGGAGCCCGCCGTCGTACTGCGCATCCAGGAGGCGTTCCACCAGGCGCTGTCCGATCCTGCGGTGATCGCGCTGCTGGACCGCAACGACATGCCTGTCATCTACCAGGACAGCGCA
>JAQGMD010000259.1 GCA_028292565.1 Burkholderia sp.
CGACCGGATTGGCGATACCTTTGCCGGTGATGTCGAAGGCGGAGCCGTGGATCGGCTCGAACATCGACGGAAACTTGCGCTCCGGATTAAGGTTGGCAGTCGGCGCAATGCCGAGACTGCCTGACAGTGCGGCTGCGAGGTCGGACAGGATGTCGGCGTGCAGGGTGGTAGCGACGATGGTGTCGAGCGTATGCGGCTTCTGCACCATGCGGGTGGTGGCGGCATCGACCAGTTCACGATCGGTTTTGACGTCGGGATAATCGCTCGCCACTTCGTAAAAGATTTCATCCCACATCACCATGCCATTGCGCTGTGCATTCGATTTGGTCACCAGCGTGAGATGTTTGCGTGGACGTTTGCGGGCCAGCTCGAACGCGAAGCGGTGGATGCGCTCGACGCCGACGCGGGTGAATATCGCCGTCTCGGTCGCGACTTCAATCGGCAACCCGCGATGCGCCCGCCCGCCATGGCCTGCGTATTCACCTTCCGAATTTTCGCGCACGATCACCCAGTCGATATTCTGGCCGTTATGCAGCGGGCTTTTCACGCCGGACAGCACACGCGCCGGCCGGACATTCGCATATTGGTCGAAGCCCTGTGCGATCGGCAGCCGCAATCCCCACAGCGACACATGGTCGGGGACTTGCTGGCTGCCCACCGCGCCGAAGAAAATCGCATCGAATGTCTTCAGTTTGTCGAGGCCGCCTTCCGGGATGTAGTGGCCATGCTTCAGGTAGTACTCCGAGCTCCAGGGGAAATGTTCCACCTGCAGTTTGAAGCCGCCGTCCTGCCCGGCGAGCGTTTCCAGTACTTCCAACCCCGCCGAAATGACTTCCGGCCCAATGCCGTCCGCCGGGATGGCGGCAATTTTATAGACCCGCATTGCGTTCCTTCCAGATAAGAGTGAGCCGTATGAATTGTAGGTCGCTGCAAAAAGCTAAGAATGCGCGTAAATTCATCCTACCTTTTCGCTGGAGTTAATAATGAATGATGTCTCCGAGCTGTCATTTTTCACGCTGGTGGTCAAGGAAGGCAGCCTGTCGGCTGCAGCGCGAGAACTTGGCGTGACACCGCCATCGGTAAGCAAACGGCTGGCGCAACTGGAGCAGCGTCTCGGCGTCCTGCTGCTTAACCGCACCACGCGCCGGCTCAGCCTGACCGATGAGGGCGAGCTTTACCATGGCAATGCGACCCGCATCCTGGCCGAGATTGCGGAGATGGAACAGCTGGTGTCGCTAAATCGCGCCACACCGAAAGGCCTGCTGCGCGTGAACGCGCCGCTCGGGTTCGGCCGCATCTACATTACGCCGCTGGTGTCCAAGTTCGTGAAGCGCTATCCGGAGGTGGAAATCCAGCTGCAACTGACCGACCGGCCAATGAACCTGGTCGAGCAGTCGTTCGACGTCGGCATCCGGTTCGGGGAGCTGCCCGACACCCGGCTGGTCGCGCGCAAGATCGCACCGAATCGCCGCCTGTTATGCGCGGCGCCTTCCTACCTGAAGAAATACGGCGTCCCGAAAGTGCCCCATGATCTGACCCGTCATAACTGCATCGTCCTGCGGCAAAACGATGCGGCGTACGGAACGTGGCACTTTACCCGCGGCCGGCATGCGGAAACGGTGAAAGTCCGGGGGGCGCTCTCCAGCAATGATGGCGAGGTGACGCTGAACTGGGCGCTCGATGGCCATGGGATTATCCTGCGCGCCGAATGGGATATCGCGAAGTACCTGCGCAGCGGACGACTGCAGCTGCTGCTCGAAGACTACGCGACACTGCCGGCCGATATCTTTGCGGTCTATCCCGAGCGGCACGGCGTATCTGCAAAAGTGCGCGCCTTTACCGATTTTCTCGTGGCGAGCTTTCAGGAAAACATCAGCGGCGCCGGCGGGAAATCCGCGGTGTGGTGATACGTGCATGGAATTTGACGTAGCTCCAACGGCAGGCGCAAAGCTCACGCCCCTGCGCATGATTGACTATGTTGAGGGTACATCGGCATGGCGGAAGATAACCGCACGCAAACTTCGGGAGGAACGAGAACCCGGCGCATAGTCGTTCTCGACACGACGTTGAATTCTTCCGGAGGAATTCGAGATGCATGTATTTCATCGCATTACGGCTCTTTTCAGCTATACAGCGCTGGCGCTTGCCATCATGGCGACTCCGGCAGCGCAGGCTCAGACCGGTACTTACCAGCAGCGCAACCTGGCATCCGACGGATTTGTCACCGCGGAGAATAAAGATCCGAACCTGGTCAATTCATGGGGCATCGCCTTCAACCCGTTCGGCCCGGCCTGGGTGGCCAACGCCGGGTCAGGTGCGGCGACGATGTACGACGCAGCCGGCAAGCCGCAATCGCTGGTCGTGCAAATACCGGCGCCGGCGAATGCCAGCGGCAAGGGATCGCCGACCGGCGCCGTGTACAACGCATCACCCGGCTTTATCGTTTCGAACGGCGCGACGCAGGGTCCGAGCCGGTTCCTCTTCGCGACGGAAGAAGGTGTGATCGCAGGGTGGGCGCCAAATGTCGATGACGCCAACGCGATACGCGCGGTCGACTACTCAGCTGGCGGCGCGATATACAAGGGACTTGCGCTGAGCGCAGGCGGTAGCGGTAGCCGGTTGTATGCAGCAGACTTCCATAACACCAGGGTCGACGTTTTCGACAGCGAGTTCAAACCGGTGACGCTGGCGGCCGGCGCATTTACCGACCCCTCCCTTCCCGCGGGGTTCGCGCCCTTTGGCCTGCAGGCCATCAACGGCGACATCTACGTCTCCTACGCGCGGCAGGATGCCGATAAACATGACGACGTTGCCGGCCCGGGCCTGGGCTATATCAATGTATTCGATCCTGATGGACGGCTGATCAGACGGGTCGCATCGCAAGGCGAGCTGAATGCGCCGTGGGGTATGGCGCTCGCGCCGGCAGGCTTCGGCAAATTCGCCGGCCGCCTGTTGGTCGGTAACTTCGGCGACGGAATGATCAATGCCTTTGACTTGGCGACCGGAACATTCGTCGGCAAGCTCGAGAGCGCAGGCGGCATGCCGATACAGATCGCCGGCTTGTGGGGAATCGCTTTCGGAAACGGGTTCCTGAATCAATCCGTCGATACGCTGTTCTTTGCGGCGGGGCCCGGCGAGGAGGAGCACGGGCTCTACGGACGCATCGACGCCGTACCGGCCGGCACTCAGGGTACTCCTGGCCAGGTTCAATACTAGCTGGAGACTTCAATGACAAACAAACGATTGATGGCGCTGGCTACGTGCATCGCATGGGTGCCATGCATAGTCCACGCCCAGGCCCTGCTCACCGAGCGGAACATTTCGCTCAATGCCGCATACGAGGCTGCCAGCGCCGCATTAGCGCAATGTCGCAAGGATGGCCTCCGGGTCACGGTGACGGTCCTTGAACGCAGCGGCATGACCAGGGTCGTACTGCGCGACGATGGCACCAGTCCTCACACCATCGAGAACAGCCTGCGCAAAGGCTACACCGCATTAACATTCCGGCAGCCATCGGCCGATGCCGGAAAGCGCTTTGCCTCCAATCCGGTCTTCCTTGGTTTTCTGCACCTGGACAAAGTCACCACCCTTGCGGGCGGCCTTCCGGTACGAGCAGGGAACGAGGTGGTAGGCGCGATTGGTATATCGGGCGCGCCTATGGGTGAGCAGGATGCTGCATGTGCCCAAGTGGGTCTCGACCACATAGCCAAATCACTGTCAGGCGGTTGAACCCCGACAGCTCAGGTCATGCGCCGCGCCGCCCGGAAACCAACGCCACCCCCGCACATGTCACCACAATTCCGGCGACGCTCAGCCACGTCGGCACCACGTCGAATATCATCCATTCCAGCAACACCGCCACGATGGGCGTGAGGAATAACAGGCTGGTCACCTTGGTCGCATGTCCGCGCCGCATCAGCGT
>JAQGMD010000271.1 GCA_028292565.1 Burkholderia sp.
CGACCGGAGGCACACCGATTGCATCCTCTTCTGCGCTTGCGGTGCGCTGGGCAGATACATGCATAGTCGAAATTTCCTGTTGTTATATTGGGTACTGCTGTCTCCCGCCCGGGTACTGCTGAAGCGATGCGCGTGGGCGAGGTGCGCGTCGCTGAATGTTCGTTGTGTTACCTGCTAAAGCGCCGAGGAATCCGGGCGCTGTCCTTCGAAAGCCGCTTCAATCAGCTTACGCAAGCCGGTGCGGTCGAGCGGCCTCGGATTGAGGCCGTTGTCGTTCTCGACGACGATATCGACCGACCGATCGATATCGGATTCTTTCATGCCGAGCTGTCGCAGGCCGAGCGGCGACCCGACCAAACGGGCGAAATCGTAGAGTCCGCCGGCGGCGTCATCAACATTGAACGCGGCCGCGATTCTTGCGTCCGTGCGCGGCACGTAGCTTGCATTGAATGCGACAACGTACGGCAATACCGCGGCATGCGCATCCGCATGCGGAAGATGCAATGCGCCTCCGAGCAATTGCGCCAGACGGTGTTGCAGCGCAAAGCCGCCCGTCAGCGCCGCACCGCCCAGATATGAGCCATACAGCAGATCGCTGCGCGCGTCGATGTCGCCGGGGGCGGCAAGCACCTTTTTCAGGCTCTGCACGATGACCCTCATGCCTTCCGCCGCCGCACACGCAATGATCGGACTGGTGGTCGATACGTAGAGCGCGTCGATGCAGTGCGCCAGGGAATTCATTGCGCTCGGCACGGTGACAGCGAGCGGCAGGCCCAATGTAAGTTCGGGATCGTAGATTACGGTGCGCGCGATCATGTCGGGACTCTTGTGCATACGTTTCACGCCGTCGATCGTGATGCCACAGAATCCGGTCATTTCCGAACCGGAGTAGGTGGTCGGAATGACGATGAACGGGATCTTCGTTTCCAGCGCGATCGCCTTTGCCAGACCGATGGCCGCGCCGCCGCCGATGGCCACCATGCAGTCCACGCCGAGCGCGCCGATCTTGCCCTGCGCTTCGCGTACCACTTCAATCGGAATATGGGATTTCGCGTCGGCGTGAATACCTGCGCAGCGCGATCCGAGCAGCGCCGCAACCCGCTCCGCCATCGCGCCGCGTCCGGCCGTCGATATCACCAGGCAGCGCGTGCCGCCCAGGCTCTCGACCTCGACGCCGACTTGCGCGAATGCCCCGGGACTGAACACGACGCGGCGCGGCGTCACGTTGTCAACATCGCTGGAATAACTGAACGGCTGTTGGAGTGAACGGCTCGTGTCGCGCATTGTGCTCATATGTCGGTTCCTATTCAACTGGTGTCCCAAGGACTCCTTAATCACCGCGCAGCGGCAGAGTGACCTTGAGACTGGTCTGCACCTCGATGAAATAAGGCCCCTTGGCCGCAAGCCCACGTGCAATCGCCGCATCGATCTGACCCGACTCGGTCACCGCCTCGCTCTGCATGCCGAAACCTTCGGCAATGCGGATGAAATCCGGATTGAACAATGAGGTGCCCACATGGCGGCCCGGATAATTGATCTCCTGGTGGATGCGGATCGACGCGTAGCAGTTGTTGTTGGACAGGATGAACAGGATCGGAAGCTTGCGCTCGACGGCCGCGATCATCTCATTGCCGGTCATCATGAAGCCGCCGTCGCCGACCATGCAGATCACCTTGGCATCCGGATGGCGCAGCTGTGTGGCAATCGCAGCCGGCGTGCCGTACCCCATAGCGCCCGACAGCGGCGCCATCAGGCGCTGCGGATAGACGAACGGGAAGTGCCGGTACACCGGCGCGGCAAACGTGCCGGCATCGAGACAGATCATTGCATGCTTCGGCGCCTGATTCGCCAGCGAGCGCACCACGTGCGCAAAGGTCACGCCGTCATCGGCTTCACGCGTCGGCCATGCGGCGATTTCTTCAAAGATGCCGCGCAGCTTCTGGCTCCATAGTCGGCGCGCCTCGGTCGTCCGTAGACGCTCGCGCGGCGTCAAGTCTGCGGCCAATGCCACCGGGTCGCATACCAGCCCGAAGTCGGGCGCAAAGTGCAGGCCCACGATGTGATCGTCCGGATAGCAATGGACAAAGGTCTGCGCCGGTTTCGGCAGTTGCGGAAAGCTGTAGCCCTGGCTCGTGATGTCATCCATGCGCGTACCGAGCGCCAGGATCAGGTCGCTCGAATGAAGCACCGACATTTGCTTTTCCGGATTGGAAAGCCCCAGATCGCCGACGAATAGCGGGTGCGTGTTCGGGAATACGTCATGCCGGCGAAACGCGACAGCCACCGGTATGTTCCAGGCTTCCGCAAACGCCAGCAAAGTCTCACGCCCCTGCGGCTTGTCGAACGCACCGCCGGCCACGATCAATGGGCGTTCGGCGCGCTCGATCAGCGCCCGCAATTCATCGACGACTACGGCGGCTGCGGTGGTCGGCGCGTTCGGCCGCGCAATCCACTTCGGTTGCGGCGTTGGCTGCTGCTGGATGTCTTCCGGGATCACCAGCACCACCGGGCCTGGTGTGCCCGAGGTCGCCATGCGAATCGCCTTGAAGGCCATCTCGCCGAGTTGTGCCGGATCGGTCGGCTCGGCCACCCACTTGGCGATCGATCCGAACATTTTGTGATAGTCGATCTCCTGGAAGGCTTCCCTGCGCAAATCCTTCTTCGGGATTTGCCCGATGATCAGAATCAGCGGAATCGCATCCTGCTGCGCGGTGTGGACCGCGATTGATGCGTTGGAAGCGCCGGGCCCGCGGCTGACCATCAGGACGCCGGGACGGCGCGTCAGGCGGCCGTCGGCACAGGCCATGAAACCGGCGCCGGATTCGTGGCGGCAGGTGACCACGTCGATTTGCGGAAAGTCGCCTAACGCGTCAAGGACGCCGATATAGCTTTCACCCGGAACTTCAAAAATGCGGTCGATGCCGTTGGCGGCGAAGACGGATAGCAATGCGTGCGCGGAGGTATTCAATTTGATTGACCCGATGGCAGTTGGTATTTGTTCGAACCATTATTGTTCCAACCAGGAAAATAGAGCAATGGCATGGGTCTTATAGCAGCTATGCTAGGATGGCATAGCTCAGTTTGAGGACAGGCATGGACATACATGGACATTAAGCGCATCGAATATCTGATTCAGGTCGCCGAGTTCGGCAGTTTTTCCAAAGCGGCGACCGTGGTCGGCATCGCCCAACCTGCGCTCGGACGGCAGGTACAGAAGCTGGAAGAGGACTGCGGCGTGCGGCTGTTGTACCGGCACGGTCGCGGCGTATCGCTGACGCCCGAGGGAGAAATGTTTATCGACCGCGTACGGCCGTTGCTGCGCCAGCTGGAAGCGGTCGCCACCGACCTGCAAGACGAGCGCGAGTCGCCATCCGGCGTGGTCACGATCGGCATTACGCCGACCATCTGCAATATGCTGGGACTGCATCTGGTCACGACGGTACAGGAGAAGTATCCGAAGCTGCGCGTGAACGTGGTGTCAGGTTATAGCGGCTACATCCATGAATGGCTGATCGATGGGCGGCTTGACCTCGCCATCCTGCACGATGCACGCCGTTCGCAACATCTTGCGGTGGAACATCTGGCGGATGCCAAACTCTCGCTGGTGTCGTCGCCCAAGCTGCTGAACGCGGTTGAAACGAAACGGCGCTCGCTGGCGCTGCGGCGCCTCGAGGGACTACCGCTCGCGCTGCCTACCAAGAACCATGGGTTGCGTCGCACGCTCGAGCTGGCGGCCAGTCAGGCCGGCTTCGCACTGGATGTGAAATACGAAGTCGACACGCTGGCATTGATGAAGGAAATCGTGCTCGCCGGGTTCGCGCACACGGTGCTGGCGCTGCCGGCGGTGCAAAGCGAGATCGAAAGCGGAAAGCTGATCGCCCGCAGGATCAGCCAGCCCGATGTCGAAACGCGTCTGGTCCTCGCGAAAGCATCGAACCGTCCGCTCACGCGCGCCGTGCGCATCATCGAACAGGAGACCAGGAACGTGTTTCACCGGATACGGCTCGATGCGTCATTCGACCTGGGCTTGAAAATCGCCATTTAGTCCAGCGGTAGTCAAGAGCGAAACGACGGGTCCCGCCGGTCCAGATAGCGCAGCATCGCCGGCCACTCCATCACCCCGAACGGCCGGCGCGTGCCCGGCTTGTACAGGTGCGCGGTTTTTTCGACGACGGCGGGCGGCGGCAGATGCAGCTCCGTGTTACATGCCATCGCATCCACTTGCGCGCGGCACGCCATTTCGAACCAGTACATCGCATTGAAGGCCTGCGCTATGTCGGCGCCTACCGCCAGCAGACCGTGGTTGCGCAGGATCAGCACTTCGCTTTCGCCGAGGTCGCGCACCAGCCGCTGCTGCTCGTCAAGGTCGACCGCAACACCTTCATAGTCGTGATATCCGACATGCCCGAATCGCATCGCAGTCTGCGTCAACGGCAATAGCCCGCATTGAAGGGCGGACACCGCCATCCCTGCGCGTGAATGGGTATGGATCACGCAGTGCGCATCAGCGCGCGCGCCATGCACGGCGCTGTGGATCACATATCCGGCCCGGTTGACCTCGTAACCGAGGTGCGGATTGAGCAGTTCGTTGCCGGCAAGGTCGATTGTGATCAGGCTGGATGCAGTGATTTCCTCATACATGTAGCCGTACGGGTTGATCAGCAATCGGTGATCGGAGCCGGGAATGCGCGCCGAGATATGGTTGTAGACCAGATCGCTCATCCCGAACAGCGGCATCAGCCGGTAACACGCCGCCAGGTTGACACGCGTTTGCCATTCCACCTCGGACACGGTGGATCGTACATCCAGTGTCAAGTCTGTCATTTCAACTCCTCGATTTTGCATTTGGGCCAGCAGCGTGCATCGCCTTGCACGGCGATGCACATCCAGACGTGCTCCTTAATCGATCTTGGCGCCCGATTCGCGCACCAGCTTGCCCCACTTCTCGTGCTCGCTCTTGATGTGCGCTGTGAACTCCTCCGGCGTGCTTTTCAGAATTTCCGCGCCGATAGCCAGCAGGCGTTTCTGCGTCTCCGGCTCGTCAAGGATCGCGTTCAGTTCACGATTGAGCTTGTCCACGATCGGCTTCGGTGTGCCGGCCGGCGCCAGCATGCCAAGCCATGCGCCCGCGTTGAATCCGGTGAGGCCGAGCTCGTGCAGCGTCGGAATTTCAGGCGCGAATTTCGAGCGATCCTTGGTGCTCACCGCCAGCGCCTTCAGCCTGCCCGACTTCACATGCGGCATGACAGATGTCATCGTGTCGAATGTCGAGTGCACCTGGCCGCCGATCAGGTCTGCCTGCGCCTGGCCGCTGCCTTTGTACGGGATGTGATTCATCTGGATCCCCGCCTGCTGCAACAGCATCGTCATCAGCAAATGGCTGGTGGTACCGTTGCCGATCGACGCATAGTCGAGCTTGTTCGGCTCCGCCTTCGCGCGCGCGACGAATTCCTGGAATGTATTGATCTTGGAATTGGTATTCACTACGAGCGCATAGGGCAACCATGAATGCAAGCCGATCGGTGCAAAGTCGCGCGTCGAGTCGTACGACAGCTTGTACAGATAATGGTTGGTGGCCATCGGCGCGGTCGCGCTAAGCAACAGCGTGTACCCGTCCGGCGTGGCCTTGGCAGCCGCAGCGGCGCCGATGCTGCCGCCCTGTCCCGGCTTGTTGTCGATGATGAAGGTTTTACCGAGCCGCGCAGTCAGCCGTTCGCCGAGGATGCGGCCGACGCTGTCAGTCGCGGTTCCCGGCGGGAAGCCGACGATCATCGTTACGGTTTTAGTCGGATAGTCGGCCTGTGCCAGCGCCGTCGGGGTGGCTGCGGCGGTTGCCAGGCCAATGATTGCAAACATCGTGTTCTGCCAGTTTTTCATGCTTGTCTCCTTAGTTTGCTTATGTTGTTTTGAATACTAAGGTACCGCGCAGGAATAAGTTGGTCAATTTTGCTGGCCGTAGCGGGCGCGTTGCCGCGTTGCTCGTCGTCGCCATAGCTCGCTATGGCTCCTCCTCACGCCCCTCGGCGGGCCCCTTGCACCGCATCCCGCGACGGCCGCCAAATTGCCCAACTTATCCCTGCGCGGTGCCTAACGTTCGCTCTTCCCCTGTTCAAACCCATCTGCAACAATCACTTCGATCAAGCTCGGCGCGCCGCTGGCAATCGCTGCGTGCAATGCAGCGTCAATATCGGCCGGGTCGGTGACGCGGGTTGCCTTCAATCCCAATCCCACTGCCACCGACACAAAGTCGATCGGCGGATCCTTCATGTCCATTGCCACGAAGCGGTCGGTTTTTCGTCCGGCGAGCAGGCGCTCCTTGATAATCCGGTAGCTGCGGTTGTTGATGATCACATAGGTAATCGGCAGCTTCAGGTGCGCCGCTGTCCAGAGCGCCTGGATGCCGTACATCGCGCTGCCGTCGCCGATCGCCGCCACCACCGGACGACCCGGCTGCGCCATGCTGATGCCGATGGCCCCAGGCAAGCCGAATCCGAGGCCGCCGCTGGCCAACCCGTAGAAACTGTTCGCATCCTGCATCGGCAGGAAAGTCGCCAGCGCCGGCGCCGCGGTAAGCGCCTCTTCGACCACAATTGCATTGTCGGGCAACGCGTCGACCAGCCGCATCATCAGGTAGCGCGGATCGATCGGCGTCGACGACGCCATCTCGCCAATCTGACGGCGCGCCCTGTCGCGCTGCGCGGACCAGTTGGCCGGCTTGAGGTCCGCGAGGCGGCGCTCGGCTGCCTGCGCTTGCACGGCTGAACGCCTGGCACGCAATGCCGGCAGCAGTACGCGCAGCGTTTCCTTCACGTCTGCGCGGATCGCATGCTCGGTCGGATAGTTCTTGCCCAGCTCCCAGTCGCGTTCCGAAATATGCACCACCGGCATATCGTCAGGCAGCGGATCGATGGGGCTATAGGGCGACATGCGCAACAGGTCGGCGCCGAGGCAGACGACGAGGTCGTGCTGCTGCAGCGTCTCGCGCACCTTCTTCTGATTACGGGTCAGGTCGCCCATCGATGCCGGATGATCGGATGGGAAACGCGCGTTGTAGGGAACAGGCTCTTGATAGACCGCCGCACCCAGCAATTCCGCCAGCTCGCCCGCCTCGCGAAACACGTCATGGTTGGCCAACTCGCGACCGGCAATGATTACCGGACGCCGCGCGTCAAGCAGGCGCTGCGCGAGACGGCCGATCGAATCGTCGGACGGCCTGCTGCCCGCGTCGATACGTGTCGGGCTGCCGAAGTCGAGCTCCGCCTCGTCATCCAGGATGCTACCGGGCAGACTGATAAACACCGGCCCCATCGGCGGCGTCATCGCGATCTTGGCCGCACGCCGGATGATGCGCGGCAGGTCTTGGACCCGTGTCACTTCGACTGCCCACTTCACCAGCGGTTGCGCAATCGGCACCAGCGGCTCGTAAAGCAAGGGCTCCTGCAATCCGTAGCCGAGCTCGTACTGGCCGGCGGTGATAATCAGCGGCGAGCCGGAAAACTTCGCGCTGTACAACGCGCCCATCGCGTGTCCCAGGCCCGGCGTGCAATGCAGGTTGACCGCAACCAGCTTGTTCGAGGCCCTCGCAAAGCCGTCCGCCATGCTGAGTACGCATGACTCCTGCAGGCCAAGCACATATTTCAGCTCCGGGAACTGCGGCACCGCTTCCATGATTGCCAGCTCGGTGGTACCCGGATTGCCGAATAAATGGGTGACGCCTTCATCGATCAGCAACTGCAGGAAGGCGGCACGACCGGTCATGATGCGTTTTGGCATGTTCGGAAAACCTTATCAGACGGACGTCGCAACGCGCGACGTCGGGTAGTGCGGCGAGCGCTCGATCAACGCATCGTGAATGGATTAGCGGTCGGCGCGCCGGTGTTGATCCAGACGCTCTTGACCTGCAGGTATTCGCGGATAGCGTCGATGCCGTTCTCGCGACCCAGCCCCGAGTCTTTGTAGCCGCCGAACGGCGACATGTAGCTGACTGCGCGATAAGTGTTCACCCAAACCGTGCCGGCCTGGATGCGTTCGGACATGCGGAACGCGCGGCCGATGTCGCTGGTCCAGACACCGGCGCCCAGCCCATAGAGCGAATCGTTGGCAATTGCCACCGCCTCGTCCTCATCCTTGAACTTGATCACCGACAGTATCGGGCCGAACACTTCTTCCTGCGCGATGCGCATGTTGTTCTTCACGCCTGCGAATATTGTCGGCTCGATGAACCAGCCGTTGCCGCATTCGGGACGGGTGGCAGCCACGCCGCCCATCAACAGTTCGGCGCCATCCTGTTTCGCGATCTCGATATAGCTGAGCACCTTGTCGTATTGTGGGCGCGTGGTCACCGGGCCGACCTGCGTATCCATGCTCATCGGATTGCCCATGCGCGCGGTTCTCGCGAGCGCTGTCAATTTTTCGACGAATGCATCATGGATGCTTTCCTGCAGCAGCAAGCGCGAACCGGCGATGCAGGTTTGGCCGGTTGCGGCGAAGATGCCGGCGACCGCGCCGTTGACCGCGTCGCCCAGGTTGGCGTCTGCGAACACGATGTTCGGCGACTTTCCGCCAAGCTCCAGGCTCACATGTTTGAAATGCTTGGCGGCGAGTTGATTGATTGCCCGGCCCGTCGCGTCCGAACCGGTGAAGGTGATCTTCTTGACCAGTGGATGTTCGACCAGCGGCGAGCCGACGTCCCTGCCGAATCCGGTGACCACGTTGACCACCCCGGGCGGAAAGCCTGCTTCCTCCACCAGCTTGACGAATTCCAACGTGGAAGCAGAGGTGAATTCGGAGGGTTTCAACACGATGGTGCAGCCGGCGGCAAGCGCCGGTGCGATTTTCCAGGCAGTGAGCAGCAACGGCGAATTCCACGGCGTAATGGCCGCCACGACCCCCAGTGGCTCATTGCGCGTGAAGTTGAAAAAGCCTTTTTTGTCGAGCGGGATGACGGTGCCCTGCACCTTGTCCGCCAGGCCGCCGTAGTAATAGAACCATTGCGGAATGTAGTTGAGCTGGCCGGACATTTCGGCGAATAGCTTGCCGTTGTCGCGCACTTCGAATTCCGCGAGTTTTGCCGCGTCGCGCGCGATCAGGTCACCCAACTTGTGCAGCAATGCGCCGCGCTGACTGGCCGTCAGTTGCGACCACGGCCCGCTGGTAAAGGCCTTGTGCGCCGCCTGTACCGCGCGATCGACATCATCGGCGCCGCCTTCGGCAATCTGCCCCCACACTTCGCCGGTAAAGGGGTTATAACTATCGAACCACTTGCCGGAACCGGCGTCGACGGATCGGCCATCAATGTACATTTGGTAGCGTTGCATGCTGGTCTCTCTCAGTTAATTGCGCTTCGCGCGCAGGCAGGCAGCCTGAGCGCGCTGCATTGCATAAGTTTCGATGGATGGGCCGCTGGGTGCTATTTCTTCATGCCAACCATTTAATGGATGACCGGGATGCGCGGCGGCCGCGTCACCAGAGGTGTAACGAATACGCGGCATGCTGCCACTGGAAGAGTGAATGCTTGTCTCCATTGCCGTCTCAAGCAAAATATTCTCTGGGCCGACGGCTCAGTCTTATTAATAGTGCATCTAACACCACTTTTGTGGAGTGTGCTTGATCTCCCTCCTGAGCACAATTCGGATTTTCCAAACAGGCCCTTAGGCTAAGCATAATGAGGGTCCGGCGCAGAAACCGCAGGGGACAACATGTTTTGGGTCGAGTGGAAAATTCAAGCGTGACAGACCACTAGTGCTGCTGCGTCAGGTGGTCTTCACGATCCCGAAGTCGGACATGCAGTGCGCTCGAAGAATCGCGACGTGTGGTTTTGGCGACCAGAAAAACAAAAGCCCGCTCAGTGAGCGGGCTATGTCCTTGAATTATCAAGAGTATTTGGAGGCGGGGGTCGGGATCGAACCGGCGTAAACGGCTTTGCAGGCCGCTGCATAACCACTTTGCTACCCCGCCAGGGAGGGTATTGTAACTACAAAATCAAATCTCTGCTGCTCGAGAAAAACCGAGCGAGGAACAATGCTGCAAACACCTATCCGCAGATAAAAAAAGGAAGCTGGGTGAGCTTCCCTCTGTATATGGAGCGGGAGAAGAGTCTCGAACTCTCGACCTCAACCTTGGCAAGGTTGCGCTCTACCAACTGAGCTACTCCCGCATGTACTGCCTGAACCTGACTGCTCGCTTACCTGCGTCCATCGAATGATTTTTCAACAGACGCCACTGGTAAAAAATAAAAGGAAGCTTCGTCAGCTTCCCTTTCGAATCCTGGAGCGGGAGAAGAGTCTCGAACTCTCGACCTCAACCTTGGCAAGGTTGCGCTCTACCAACTGAGCTACTCCCGCGTCAACGACAGACACGCATTATAGTGGTCTGACATTTTTTGTCAAGCATCATGCCTTGTCATCATAGGGAAACGCCGGGTAGCGGCTCATCCCAAACGCGCCGCGCTCTCCTTGATGAGCGGCCATGCTTTGCGCATGTAGTAGAACATAGACCATACCGTCAGCACTGCGGCCAGGCCGAGCAGCCAGCTACCCCAATACACGGTACTGACGACGCCGAACAGCGTTCCGTTGAAAAGCAGCATGGGGATCGCAACCATCTGCGCCACCGTTTTGATTTTTCCGAGCGAGCTGACGGCTACCGATTTTGACGCGCCGATCTGCGCCATCCACTCACGCAGTGCGGAGATCGCGATCTCGCGTCCGATGATGATGAACGCCACCACCGCATTGACCCGGTCGAATTCCACCAGCACCAGCAATGCACCCGCGACCATCAGTTTATCGGCGACGGGATCGAGGAAGGCGCCGAATGCCGAGGTCTCATTCCATTTGCGCGCCAGGTATCCGTCAAACCAGTCCGTGACTGCTGCGACGATGAAAATAATGGTCGACGCAACATCTTTACCGACCGGCGACAACCACTCATCGGGCAGATAAAACACGCCAACGACCAACGGAATCAGGGCAACGCGCAACCAGGTGAGAAGAATTGGAATGTTCAGTGGCATAGATGTGATGTTATTCGACTTTATTCGCGACTTCGCTTCGATCATTGCGTGCAGCTCGCCCCGACTGCAATTGTAGTCGTTCATGGCGATGAACTGTTCGGCATTGTCGCTTACTACAGGGGATTACGCACCGCGAGGGAATCTAGTGCAGCTGCTTATAGATCTCTTCCGCCAGCACGCGCGATATGCCTTCGACAGACGCGATCTCTTCCACGCTCGCATTGGCAACGCCGCGCAGCCCGCCGAAACGCGCGAGCAGTTTCTGCCGGCGCTTGGCGCCGATGCCTTCGATTTCCTCGAGCCGGGAAGACTGGCGCACCTTGGCCCGCTTGGCGCGCATGCCGGTGATGGCAAAGCGGTGAGCCTCGTCGCGGATCTGCGCAATCAACATCAGCGCCGCCGATTCCTTGCCGAGTTCCTGCGGGGCGCGCGTATCGGCAAACACCAGTGTCTCCAGACCCACTTTACGGCCCTCGCCTTTTGCCACGCCGACGATCAGGCCGATATCCAGGCCAAGTTCGGAAAACACCTGGCGCGCCGTTTCGACCTGCCCCTTGCCGCCGTCGACGAGGACCACATCGGGCATCACGCCTTCACCGTTGGCAAGCTTTTCATAACGCCGCGTCAGGACCTGGCGCATGGCCGCGTAATCGTCGCCCGGCGTAATGTCGTTGATGTTATAGCGGCGGTACTCGCCGTTCTGCATCGCATGATGATGGAATACGACGCACGATGCCTGGGTCGCTTCGCCCTGCGTATGACTGACGTCGAAACACTCCACGCGCAACGCGTCGATATCGGCTACTTCAAGGCCGAGCACCTCAACTAATGCACGGGTACGTGCCTGCTGCGACCCCTGCTCGGACAACAGGCGCGCCAGGGCGATTTCCGCGCCCTTGAGCGCCATCTCCAGCCATTGCCGCCGCTGCCCCTGGGGCTGAAACACAAGATTGATGCGATGGCCGCATTGCTCCATCAGCGCCACCATCAGTGCCGGCTCGTCGAATTCGATATTCATGATCAGCGTGCCGGGAATGAATTTGTCGATGTAATGCTGTGCGAGGAACGCTTTCACCACCGCAACGTCAGCGGATTCCTCGCCAGCCGCCAGCGCATCGTCAACATGCGTAGGGAAATAAGCGCGATCGCCGAGATGCCGCCCGCCTCGCACCATCGCAAGATTGACGCAGGCACGGCCGCCCTGCACGATCACCGCGATGATGTCGATGTCGGCGTCGCCCACGACTTCCATGGTTTGCTGATGCAGCACGCGAGACAATGCGCTGATCTGGTTGCGCACCCCGGCGGCCTGCTCGAATTTCAGTTCAGCCGCGAAACCATGCATCTTCGTTTCCAGCGCTTCCATCACTTCGGTCTGACGTCCGCGCAGGAACTTGCCGGCGTTCTCGACATCGATCTCGTAATCTTCCTTGCTGATCGCCTTTACGCAAGGTGCGCTGCAACGATTGATCTGATGCAGCAAGCAGGGCCTGGTGCGGTTTGCGAAGACGGTATCTTCGCAGGTCCGCAACTGAAACACCTTCTGCAGGATCTGCATCGATTCCTTGACCGCCCATGCGCTCGGGAACGGGCCGAAATACTGGTTCTTCTTATCCACCGCGCCGCGGTAGTAAGCCATGCGCGGCACGTCCTGACCGGTGATTTTCAGGTAGGGATAGGATTTATCGTCGCGAAACAGGATGTTGAAGCGCGGCTGCAGCGACTTGATCAGGTTGTTTTCGAGCAGCAGCGCTTCGGCCTCGCTACGGGTGACCGTCGTCTCCATCCGCGCGATGCGCTCCACCATCATCGCAATGCGCGGACTCGTGAGCGTCTTCTGGAAATAACTGGAGACGCGTTTCTTCAGGTCGCGCGCCTTCCCGACGTACAACACCACATTGTCCGCGTCGAAATAGCGATACACGCCGGGCATGTTCGGCAGCTTCGCAACCGTCTCTAATAGCGTCGCGCGTGGATCAGGTGCGCTGGTCTCGGACATCGCTGATTCGCTCTCAGACGCCAGAAAGCGCCTGCGCCGTGCGTTTCGCCGCCTGGTAGCGCGGGTCTTGCTGCAACGCATCCCAGTCCAGGCCGCCCATTTGCGGCATCAACGATGCAACACGCATTGCCGATGCTGTGACGGCCGCACCCGGTGTTACTTCCAGACCGGACAGCAATTCGTCGGCCTTGTCCGGGGAGTTGCAGATCAATACCATGTCACAGCCGGCGGACAATGCCGCATTCGCACCATCGATCACGCCACCGGCGACACTGGCGCCTTCCATGCTGAGGTCGTCACTGAAAATGACGCCCTGGAAGCCGAACTCGTCACGCAGCATCGACAGCCACTTCTTCGAGAAGCCGGCCGGATGTTTGTCTACTTTCGGGTAAATCACATGCGCCGGCATTACCGCCGATAAGCCGAGGCCGAGCCAGTCGTACGGGGCGGCGTCTTGCGCGAGGATGTCCTTCAGCGTGCGTTCATCCACCGGTATATCGATGTGCGAATCGGCTTTGACAAAACCGTGACCGGGGAAGTGCTTGCCGCAATTCGACATGCCGGCCAGCGCAAGGCCGTGGTTCAGGTTCTTTGCAAGCATGGTTACCACGCGCGGGTCATGGTGGAACGCGCGATCGCCAATGACGCCGGACTCGCCGTAATCGAGATCCAGCACCGGAGTGAATGACAAATCGACGCCGCATGCGCGCAGTTCGGCGGCTAGTATGAAGCCGATGTCAGTGGCTGCCTTGGTCGATGCCAGCACATCCTTGTCCCACAAATCGCCCAGCTTGCGCATCGGCGGCAGCTTGGTGAAACCATCGGTCTTGAAGCGCTGAACACGTCCGCCTTCATGATCGACCGCAATCAGCACGCCGGGACGGGCGTCATGGATCGCCGTGGTCAGCTCGGTGAGCTGCCTGCGGTTTTCATAGTTGCGCGCGAACAGGATTACGCCGCCGGTCAGCGGATGCTGGATACGACGGATATCGTCTGCTGTAAGCGTGGTGCCCACCACGTCCAGCATGACGGGGCCCAGGTTCATCTGCGCTGCTGTTGCACTCATTGTTTCTCCACTATGACAAAGGCGACCGCATAATCGGTTTCATCGGTAATCGATACCTGTGCGGTCAGCCCGTTCTTTTCCATAAATTCTTTGAGGGCGCCGCTGGTGACGACGACCGGTTTTCCGCTTGGCGCGTTCAGCGTCTGCATGGCTGTCCATGTCATCGGCATATGCATGCCGAGGCCGAGCGCCTTCGAAAATGCTTCTTTCGCCGCAAAGCGCGTCGCCAGGTAACGAAGACCGCGCACCTCAACCTTTTCTTTGCGGCGTCGATATTTTTCCAGCTCCTCCGACCCCAGGATTTTTTCCGCAAACCGTTCGCCGTTACGGGCGAGCGCTGCTTCGATGCGTGAGATCTGGATGAGGTCGGTGCCGATGCCGTAAATCATTTCTTGTGCAGTCCGACGCGCGCGGAAATCATAATCGCTTTCATCTCGCGCACTGCATTTTGCCAGCCGATGAACACCGCTTGCGCGACGATCGCGTGGCCGATGTTGATCTCGGTGATTTCCGGAATGGCGGCGATCGCCTGCACATTGGTGTAGTGCAGGCCGTGACCGGCATTCACCTTCAGGCCGCTCCTGATGCCCTCCAATACGCCGGCTTGCACGCGCTCCAGCTCCTGCTTTTGCTCTGCTTCGGTAGCCGCGTCGGCATAGCGACCGGTGTGGATTTCGATTACCGGGGCGCCTGCCTCGGAAGCCGCCTTGATCTGGTCCGGATCGGCATCGATAAACAGGCTGACCCGGATGCCTTCCGCCTGTAATTGCCGGACCGCGCGCTGTACCGTCGCAAAATATTTCACCACGTCCAGCCCGCCTTCCGTCGTCACTTCCTCGCGCCGCTCCGGCACCAGGCACACGTCATGCGGCTTGATCCGGCAGGCGAAGTCGATCATTTCCTGGGTCACCGCCGACTCCAGGTTCATGCGGGTGCGCAATTGCGGACGAAGCGTTTCCACGTCCGCATCGCGGATATGGCGGCGGTCTTCGCGCAAATGCAGGGTAATGCCGTCGGCGCCGGCCTCTTCCGCCAGCAGGGCCGCCTGCACGGGGTCAGGATAGGTGGTTCCGCGCGCATTGCGCAAGGTGGCCACATGGTCGATGTTGACGCCCAGGTCGATTACGGGACTATTTGGATGTAGGAGGCTCATGTCAGGTCTGAAAGAAAGCTGGGGAGGACCACTGGTCTATGGGCTATAACTGCATCAAATCTATCAGAATTTGCCGGGTATTGACCGGCACGCCACCGAGTTGGTGCGCAAGCAGGAAGCGCATCAGGATCTTGCTCTGCGATTGTGTAACGGGATCCGCATAGTCTTCATGCTCCATATCAAGCAGGGTCTTCCCGCTTATGCGCGGTGATGTGTCCGCAGGCATAGCCGGACGGGGGCCGCGTTCCGGGTCGACGACGTAGACGCGTTCGACATCGACGGCTTGCCCGGTCCGCGTGCAGACCGTGAAGTTACTCGCCACCCCGGTTTCCTTCAGTAAAGCGAGTTCGAATTTGCGCAATACGATGGGCGCCGGTTCGTCGTGCGCCAGTTGATTGAGCGTCGAAACATAGTGGTCGAACAGCGCCGGATGCGCATCGTCGCGCGCGAGCAGCTTGACCAGCAGTTCGTTCAGGTAAAACCCGGAGAGCAGCGCCGACTTTTCCAGCGGCAGCAAACCCCCGACCCACTCGGCGGTCGTCAGCGTCCGTATCTCGGATTTGCCGGTCCAGCCGACTGACAGTGGTTGAAAGGTCTGCAGCACACCCCTCAATTTGGAATGGGGCCGCTTGGCGCCTTTTGCAATCAGCGCTACCCGTCCGTGATCGCGCGCGAAGACGTCGACGATCAGGCTGGTTTCCTTGTACGGATAACTGTGAAGCACGAAGCCGGGCTGGTCGGCAACGCGGCTGTCCCTGTCAGGCAGTTTCGCACGCCTGGCTGGCGCCATGGCGGGGCGCATCGGCGCCTGAGGGGGCCGCACCGGCGCGTCAGCATGGATTGGCCTGCCTGATGGCTGGGAAACGTCCGCACCTGACTGGTCATCAACAGTATTGATGTTCATCCGATCAAAAGGAAAATGACCGCCTACTCGTAGCCGTATGCGCGCAGTCCGGCTTCATTGTCAGCCCAGCCCGACTTCACCTTGATCCAGATTTCGAGATAGACCGGACCGCCGAACAGCTTCTCCATATCCAGGCGGGCTTGCGTCGAAATATCCTTGAGTTTCGCACCTTTCTGTCCGATCACCATCGCTTTGTGGCTATCCCGTTCCACCAGGATCGCGGCGAAAATGCGGCGCAGGTTGCCTTCCTGCAGAAACTGTTCGATGACCACCGTGCTGGTATAGGGCAGTTCTTCGCCGACGAAACGGAAAACCTTCTCGCGGACGATTTCAGCCGCAAGGAATTTTTCGCTGCGGTCGGTAATGTCATCCTCGCCGAACATCGGCGGATTCGCGGGCAGATACTTGCGGATCTCGCCTTCCAGTGCATCGAGCTGGAACTTCTGTTGGGCGGAAACCGGCACGACGGCGGAGAAATTACGGTCGGCCGCCACCTGCTGCGCGAACGGCATCATGACCGCCTTGTCCTTGATCCGGTCCGACTTATTGATCACCAGGATGCACGGCATGTCGGCCGGAATCAGGTTCAGGACCTGTTTGTCGGCCTGGCTATAACTGCCCGCCTCAACGGTGAACAAGACCACATCCGCGGCCGTCAGCGTGTCGGTGACGGTCCGGTTCAGCTTTTTGTTGAGGGCGTTGGAATGCCGGGTCTGGAAACCCGGCGTATCAACATAAACAAACTGCGTGTCCGGCGTGGTCTGGATGCCGGTAATGCGATGGCGCGTAGTCTGCGCCTTGCGCGAAGTGATACTGACCTTGGCGCCGATCAATGCGTTCATCAGCGTCGATTTGCCGACGTTGGGTCGACCCACGATGGCGATATAACCGCATCGGAAGTCGGGATTTGCAGATTCTGTCATGCGGTTTTCGATTCGCTTGCTACAGGTGAGGCGGTGGGCTCGGGTGAAACTTCGGGAGCTGCCTTGGCAGCCGTTTTTGCGTCGCCTTTGTGGTCGGCGGCGTTATCGCCTTTGGCGGCGGACTTGGATGTCTGCCTGGCCTCTTGCTTGCCTTCCTGCTTGGGTTCGCCCTTCGGTTCTCCCTTGGGCTCAGCCTTCGGTTCCGCTTTCGGTTCCGCTTTTGACGCGGTTCTGGCCGCCTTTTTCGGCTCTTCCTCGACCGCGGGTTCAGACTGGATCGTCGCGATGCCGGCGAGCTTGAGCTGCGCCGTACGCGGCCGGGTCTTGCGGCCGGTCGATGCATTTTTTACGAGGGTTTGCTGGACCGCCTCGAGCGCCAGCTTGGCCGCCGCCTGTTCACCTGCGCGGCGGCTGCCACCGGTGCCAAACACCTGGATATCCAGCTTCGGCACCAGGCATTCAATCTCGAATTCCTGATTGTGGGCCGCACCATGGGTCGCGACGACGTTGTATTGCGGCAGAGCGATTTTCTTACCTTGCAAATACTCCTGCAGCAGGGTTTTCGCATCCTTGCCGAGCGTCTTCGGGTCTACCGTTTCCAGGATGGGAATGTAGAGCGACCGGATAACATCGCGCGCCGCATTAAAGCCGTCGTCCAGGAAGATGGCGCCGAACAATGCCTCAAGCGTATCCGCGAGGATGGAAGGACGACGGAATCCACCGGACTTCAGTTCGCCCTCGCCCAGGCGCAGGAATTGCGAGAGCTCCAGACGCTGCGCAATTTCGTAAAGGGACTGCTGCTTGACGAGGTTTGCACGCAAACGCGACAAGTCGCCCTCGTCGATTTTGGAATACCGCTCGAATAACAGGGACGCGACGACGCAGTTCAGGATCGAATCGCCGAGAAACTCCAGCCGCTCGTTATGCAAGCTACTGTGGCTGCGGTGGGTCAAGGCCTGCTGCAGCAACGCAGCATCCTTGAACACGTGGCCTAGCCTGTTTTGCAATAACATGAAGTCCATTTCGATCTGCCGCTCGCTGATGCTGTGTTACTCGATTTTTCTTCCGGAAGCAGGTCTTCCGGTTGCCGTAGTAGCCAGATAATCAATCACGAGGCTTACCGGGCCGAATAATTCGATTTTCTTCTGATAAGCAACAGTGATATCCACGCCATCGCCGTTTCGGTTGATTTCCAGATCCTTGCCGGAAACCGAATCGATGTAGCTGGCGGTCGTTTGCTTGTCAAAAGAGCTTTTGATTTCCTGCGGCGATCCACCCGCCACCTTCGCGTTGTTGATCGCCTTCTTGATTGCCGCGTACTCAACCACTGTGGGCACTACTTTCAATCCCAATACCCCGAGGGCCGCAAGAATGCCGATGACAAATATGAAGCCAACCAGGGAAATACCATTTTCACCACGCCCACCGTTCAAACGTTGTTGCATGCCACCCCCCCTGCTTTATCTAATTATTGAAAGCTGCCAATACGCCCCACATTACCCAAGTTCATCCAGACAAAAAATGCCTTTCCGACAATATTTTCGTCTGCAACAAATCCCCAATACCGGCTATCCAGGCTGTTGTCCCGATTATCCCCCATCATGAAGTAATGTCCAGAGGGGACGGTACAGGCAAACCCTTCAATGTTATAGCTGCATAACTCGCGCCGCGGGAATGGATCCGGGTTCGCCACATAGCTCGGCGCGCGTTCGTCGTTCAGTATTTTGTGGGCAACACCATTCAGGTTTTCCAAATATTGCTTCGAATACGTCAAATGCTGGTCGTCCAGGTAGTCCGGCAGCGGCTTATAAGAAACCTCTTTACCATTTACCGATAAACGCTTGTTTTTATAGACTATTTTATCACCAGGAACGCCAACCACGCGCTTGATGTAATCGAGCGACGGATCCTTCGGGTATTTGAACACCATCACGTCGCCGCGCTGCGGGTCGCCGACATCGATGATTTTCTTGTTCACCACCGGCAGCCGGATGCCATAGGCGTATTTATTCACCAGGATGAGGTCGCCCACCAGCAGGGTCGGCACCATCGACGTCGACGGGATCTTGAACGGCTCGTACAGGAACGAGCGCAGGAAGAACACCAGCGCGATCACCGGGAAAAAGCTGCCCGAATACTCGACCCAGACCGGCTGGCGCAGCAGCGCGGCCTCGATCGCCGCGCGGTTGGCGTGGTTGTCGACCTGGACGCCGTCGGCGGTCAGCTTGGCGTTGCGCGCGTCGTAGGATGCCAGCGCGGCGTCGGCGGCGGCGCGCCGTTGCTTTGCCAGTACAAACACGTCGAGGAACCAGATGATGCCCGTGACCACCATGGCCACGAACAGGATCAATGCAAAATTCCCAAGGATCAGTTGCAAGTTCATTTGTCGTCCACTTGTAAGATTGCCAGGAAAGCTTCCTGCGGGATTTCCACCGAGCCCACCTGCTTCATCCGCTTCTTGCCGGCCTTTTGTTTTTCGAGCAGCTTCTTCTTGCGGCTGATGTCGCCGCCGTAACACTTGGCCAGCACGTTCTTGCGCAGCGC
>JAQGMD010000281.1 GCA_028292565.1 Burkholderia sp.
CGGCGAGCACCATCTTGAAGCCGTTGTAGTCGGGGGGATTATGGCTGCCGGTCACCATGATGCCGGACTGCGTATCGAGCACCTGGGTGCCGAAGTACAGCACCGGCGTGGCGACCACGCCGAGGTCAATCACATCGACACCGGTAGACTGCAAACCGGCCGCCAGCGCGGCTGTCAGTTCCGGACCCGACAAGCGTCCGTCGCGGCCGATGACGACTACCTGTTGGCCCTTCGCGCGCGCGGCTGAGCCGAATGCCTGGCCGATTTGTTTTGCGACCGACGCATCCAGCGTCTTGCCGATGATGCCCCGGATATCGTAGGCCTTGAATATGCTTTGTGAGAGAGTCAGCATCTTGGAAAGAATGAGATAGCAGGTTGTATTACGAGATCGCGGATGCGCATATTCCGGTTGCTGGACCTAGCGAAAGAAAGAGAAAGTTATTTGCACAGTCTCATCAGAATTCTGTCGCTCATCAGGATTGTGTCAGACGCCGTGGCGACGCCGGTCCCCGGTGCACGGCCTCCCAAGCCTGCCACTCAAAGAAGCGCGGTCGCTCCGTCAGAATATTTTTTCGCTCAGCAATTGCTGAAGGTAGCGCCCATAACCATTTTTAATCAGAGGTTGAGCCAGCCGTCGCAGCTGTTCATCATCGATCCATCCCTGCCTCCATGCGATCTCTTCGGGCGCGGCGACCTTGAGTCCTTGACGATGTTCGATGGTATGAATGAAGTGAGCCGCCTCCAATAAGGATTCGTGCGTGCCGGTGTCTAGCCATGCGTGACCGCGGCCGACCACCTCCACCTCAAGCTGGGAACGCTCGAGATACCACCGGTTGACGTCGGTGATCTCAAGTTCACCGCGCACGGAAGGCCGGATCGTCTTGGCGATTTCAACCACCTGGGCATCGTAAAAATACAGGCCCGTGACGGCATACCGCGATTTAGGCTCTTTCGGTTTTTCCTCGAGGCTCCTGGCACGGCCACTTTCGTCAAACTCGACGACGCCATAGCGCTCCGGGTCATTAACCGGATATGCAAATACCGTCGCCCCGGTTTCGCGCTCAGTCGCCCGTTTGAGCATGGTCGGGAAGTGCTGCCCATGAAAGATGTTATCGCCCAGTACGAGGGCTGATGGACCACCATCGATGAAATCTTCGCCAATAATGAATGCCTGCGCCAATCCGTCCGGCGACGGTTGCACCGCATACGTTAGCGACAAACCCCAGTCACTTCCATCGCCCAGCAACTGCTCGAATCGCGGAGTGTCCTGCGGAGTGGAAATGATCAAGATCTCACGGATGCCTGCCAACAGCAGCGCGGACAGTGGATAGTAGATCATTGGTTTGTCGTACACAGGCAGCAGCTGCTTGGATACCGATAGCGTCGCCGGGTAAAGCCGCGTGCCGGAACCACCGGCCAGAATGATGCCCTTTCTCTGCTTCATGCATTTTCCTTGAATATGATTTCAGTGACTGTTCGATTCAGGTGGTAACGCCAGTCAGGCAGAACAACACCGAACTCGCGTCGCAACTTTGCGGTATCGAGCCGCGAGTTTACCGGTCGTTTTGCCGGCATCGAATAGGCACTGGATGGAATCGCTTCAATGCGCTCCGGCTTGCATTTGAGCGGGCTACCGGTCTGCGTCGCACGGTACACGATAAAGTGCGCGTATTCGTGCCAGGTAGTTTCACCGGACGCAACAAGGTGATACAGACCTTGCCTTCCGTCGTCCTTCGCACGCAGTACGTCACCGAGACAAGATGCAGTGACGTCCGCAATCAGTTCAGCCGAGGTAGGCGCACCGGACTGGTCGCATACAACTTTCAGTGTTTCGCGTTCGCGCGCCAGACGTAGTATGGTCTTTGCAAAGTTTAATCCGTGCGCGGAGTAAATCCAGCTGGTACGGAATATCAGATGCCGGCAACCCGATTCCTGAACCGCGCGCTCGCCCTCCAGCTTGGTGACGCCGTACACGTTCAGCGGGTTGGCCGCGTCATCCTCGAGCCTGAAACCGGCATTGGCGCCATCGAACACATAATCGGTTGAATAGTGCACCAACCATGCGCCCAATGCTTGCGCTTCTTCGGCCAGGATGCCCGGCGCAATTCCGTTAATCGCACGGCATTGCGCAGCATCGCTTTCAGCCTGATCGACGGCAGTATAGGCCGCAGCATTGACGATGACGTTGGGTCGAATGTCGCGTACCAGCGCCTGAAGCGCGGCGCCGTCGGCCATGTCGCACTGGCGACGCTCCACCGCAACGACCCGGCCGAGTGTCGCTAACGAGCGCTGCAGTTCCCAGCCGACCTGGCCATTTTTACCGAATAGGAGAATTGTATTCATGACTGAGGATAATGACGTGCGACCCAATCACGATACGCGCCGCTGGCAACGTGGCTTATCCAGTCGTCGTGATTCAAATACCAATTCACGGTCTTACGGATGCCGGATTCAAACGTTTCGGCCGGCTTCCAGTGCAGCTCCTGCTCCATCTTGCTTGCATCGATCGCATAGCGGCGATCATGTCCGGGCCGGTCCTTCACATAAGTGATCTGTACGCGGTACGATCGACCGTCGGACCTCGGGACTTCCTGATCGAGCATGTCACACAACGTATGCACGACTTGCAGGTTGGTCTTCTCATTATCTCCACCGATATTGTAGGTCTCCCCTACCGTCCCGCCACGCAGGACCGCTCGAATGGCGCGGCAATGATCGAGCACATACAACCAGTCGCGGACATTGCCGCCATCACCGTAGATGGGTAACACTTTGCCGGCCAGAGCGTTCATCAGTACTAGCGGGACCAACTTCTCAGGGAATTGGTACGGTCCATAGTTGTTGGAGCAGTTCGTGGTCAGCGTCGGCAAACCATAAGTGTGGTGGTACGCCCGCACCAAGTGGTCAGATGCCGCCTTTGAAGCGGAATAAGGACTATTAGGTGCATATGGGGTGACCTCACGGAAAGCCGGATCGGCCGGTTCCAGAGAGCCATATACTTCGTCAGTCGAAACATGAAGGAAGCGGAAGCGAGCGCGCTCATATTCCCCCAGCGCCGACCAGAAAGCCCGCACTTCTTCGAGCAGTTGAAATGCGCCAACCACGTTGGTTCGGATGAAGTCTTGCGGGCCGTCGATGGAACGGTCTACGTGGCTTTCCGCGGCGAAGTTGATGACCGCGCAAGGCCGATGATGTTCGAGCAAGCGCTTGACGAGTGCACGATCGCCTATGTCGCCGTGAATAAATGTATGTCGGGGGTTGCCGGCCACGTTGCGCAGGCTTTCCAGGTTCCCAGCATAGGTAAGTTTGTCCAGATTGATGACCGGGGTATCTTCGCAATCCAGCCAGTCGAGCATGAAGTTGGCACCGATGAAGCCGGCACCGCCCGTAACAAGGATTGTGTCGTTCAGGCCCGGCACAGTAGCACCTCCGGCATAGTCCGGCGATCACGCGCATCACTCCAGCAGGGAGAATCCGCGTCGGATACATGCCGCATCTCGCCTTTGCGATCAACGCAGTAATCGTTGCAAACGATTACTTCCTCGAGGGTAACGCCCGAAGCAACGCGGGTATAGTCGAACAATGCGCTGCGGACCACTTTTGTTCCAGCTCGTAAATGGCTTCCATGACCAATCCAGGTCGGACCGACGATTTCAGTGCCGGCCTCGATATGGCAGCCGGAACCCACATACACCGGACCAGTAATCGATGTGCCGTCCCAGTCGATGCGCGTATTCAAACCAACCCACAACCCATCTCGAACGTGCCGCCCGGGAATCTGCATCCCCGCCACTCCGTCTCGCATCACCCGTTGCAATACGTTCCAATAATCGGAGACCTTTCCAATATCAATCCAGTTAAACACCCGGTTTTGCGCGTAAAACGGAACGCCTTTCGTTACCAACAGTGGAAACAGCTCTGAACCTATATCGAACTGCTGGCCGGAAGGAATCAGGTTCAGAACCTCAGGTTCAAAAATATAGATACCGGTGCTGGCGTAATTTGAGAGCGCTTCGTGCTGACTTGGCTTTTCCTGAAATGATCGCACACGACCATCCTCGTCACTGACCACAATGCCGTAGTCGGACACGCTGTGCCACGGCACCTGCGCAGTGATGACGCTAGCGTGCGCACCTTTGCGGCGGTGTTCGCGCACCGCTGATTCGATGTCAAGATCGATCAGTGCATCTCCGCAGAGGACGATGGTGGTGTCATCGAAGAAACGGCCGAACTCGTGGATCTTCTTCATTCCCCCGGCAGAACCGAGCGCGTGAGGAACGACCTTTCCTTCTTCCGTATAACCTTCGAACGAATAGCCGATACGTAGGCCGAAACGTTGCCCTTCTCCGAAGTACTGCTCGATCTTTTCATGGAAGTAGCTGACATTCACCATGATTTCTTGCACGCCGTGTCTTGCCAGGTGCTCGACCAGATAAGCCATCAGCGGTTTTCCGAGGAGGGGAATCATCGGTTTGGGCAGTTCGTGTGTCAGCGGGCGTACCCGGGTTCCCTTACCCGCCGCGAGGATCATGGCTTTCATGTAAATGTTTTGTGCTCGTCCGTTGTTATTAAAAAGGCATCGTTCGGGGACGGATACTACCGAAAACCTCAATGCATTGCAATCTTGATAACATAAAACGATTAATATGTGGCCACCTGCAGAATGAGCTCAATACCGGACAGCTTCGAATCATGACCTCGCTCCGTCGTCGTTCGACACTACCTCCGTATGCGTCGCTTGCGCACGGATGGTGGCGGTTGAAAGCTCCGAATCGAACACGGAGAACAGGGCTGCCAGGTGACGCCGTACCAAACTGTAGAGGGTTGGCGAGCGCCCGGAGGAAAGCGTGATGTCCGCGCTTAGACGGAGTTGTGCAAACGGTGGCGACTCACGCAAAACCAAGGCAGTTCGATCGTTCACCGCCATGACCGCATCGCCCCGGTAACGAAATGAAGTAGCGTCTCTATCGGTCCAATGCTTTGTGCCCTTTGTGCCTTTTCGAAGCATCCGCATCGACCACAAGTTTTTCTATCGCCAAACGCACGTAATGCAATGCTTCGCTAGCTTCCCGAACATCCAGACCCCGCGCATTGACCACGCATTTTTCAATCGACATGCGCAACCCGTCGAGTATTTCGCTGGCATCCCGGATATTCGAGTTATTCGAGTTGAGCACAGGCGACTCGGCTGGCGATGGTAAATAATTCACCAAAAGCGATTCATATTCCCGCAGTATTTGGTCCCATGTGAACGCCTCGGCGTGCCGCTCCCTGCTTGCTTCGCGCATAACGGAGATTTGCGCGTGGTCGTGAAGAATATCGTCAAGCAGTGCATCGCAGTCGTCCTCCCCGGTAAAGTACTGCGCTTGCTGACCTGCGACCCATCGGTTGAACGGATTGTCGTGCGCGAGCACCGCATTGCCTGCCCCTAATGCCTCGACCAGGGACGGATTGGTGCCGCCCACCTGATGTCCGTGGATATAGAAGCGCGCAAAATAGCGCAGAGCGCCGACAATTTTCGAATCGTAGATCGCGCCCAGGAAAACCACCTCCTCCGATGCGCATTCCCGCACCAGGCGTTGGTACGCATGGTCTGGCGCATAATTTCCCAGTACGGCAAGTTTCAGTCCGCGCTGATTGCGAGACCAGGCTCGTACGACCTCGAGGATGGAATTTTCTGGCTCGGCGCGCGCGATGAGCACAGCATAGCTATTGGGTGCCAGGCCATAGCCGTCCAGCAGGCCCGCATCCGCCTGTTCAACGCGGTGCGCACCGTAGGCAATCGTGGTAATTTTGCCTCTGTGAACTCGTGTAGAGAGATGTTTCTTGATTGCCGGATGATCAGCAACCAAGTGGTTGCCCAGCCATGCACCGGCCCATTCATTGAAGTAGAACCACGCCTTCGCCCAGTGACCCCACTTTTGACGACGCCATTCGATGCCGTCCATATTGATCAGATTGGTCAGCCCTTTGAGGCGATACCACAAGCAAAAGATTGCGGTGTTATACCCCAACGTCAATACAAGGCCGGGTTCGCGGCTTGCATGCAGCGTAGACTTCCAGTCGAACTCGATAGTGCCAAGGACACCACGCTGCCTCACAGGTATATGCACCAGGCGTACCGAGCGCCATCTCTCTTCATGGATGTCGTTGCCCTCGTCGTCCTGGCAATAAACGGTGACCTGCCAACTCCGGGCAGCAAGGTAGAGCGCGAGGTGCTCGGCGAATGTCTCGAACCCGCCGTGGTTTGCCGGTATGCCACGAGTCCCCAGTATACGCAGCGACTTCATGGCGCTACCCATTTTAGGCAAGTGTTTGCCTGAGCGCCAGGCAGGCGGCCGATGTATCGCGCCGCGCAGCAGTCGATATCCACTTTATTCCTCCGAGGAATGTTACTATTCTGATAAGCTTAATAAACAACAATAATATCGGCGGCGGCGACTGTTGTCAAAACAACATCGCTACATCGACTCTGATGGCAGGGACTTCGAAGCTGCGAGGTGCCCCGGAAGCCATCGAACTGACGGAGCGATGTAGTTCATGGGTACTTCTTAAATACGGGAGGGAAGCGCATGCGCCGTCTGCCATCACTGCTTATAGCCACAGTTGTTTTAATGCTCACCGCGTCGTGTGGGGGCGGCGGGGGCGATCCGTCAAGCGCGGGATCGTCGCCTGCGATGCCGTTCAATGACATACCAACTCGCGCGCAGGCGTCACGCATGCTTGGGCAGGCGACATTCGGTCCACGGATGACCGAGATAGACCGCCTCGCTTCAACCGGTTACACCGCCTGGCTGAAAGAGCAGTTTGAAAAACCGCGCAAGTCGCACCGGACCTACATCGACAATATCGCCGCAAAATCCGGGCAAGTTCCCAGCCAAAACCACTTCTACGAATCGTTCTGGCAGCAAGCTGTGAGCGGCGAAGACCAATTGCGGCAACGAGTTACTTATGCCTTGTCCCAGATTTTCGTTATCTCGTTTCAGGACGGCACCGTGGCGGGCTATCCGCGCGGAGTGGCGTCGTATTACGACACACTCGCCGCTCATGCATTCGGCAACTACCGCGACTTGCTGAAAGCGGTGTCCCTGCATCCGATGATGGGCATCTACCTGAGCTCGATTCGCAACCGCAAGGAATCCGGCACCCAGGTGCCCGATGAAAACTATGCGCGCGAAGTCATGCAATTGCTGTCCATCGGGCTGTATGAACTGAATCAGGACGGGTCGCCAAAACTACGCAATAACGCACCGATTGAAACCTACACCAACGCCGACATTTCCGGCCTGGCGAAAGTGTTCACCGGTTGGAGCTGGGCCGGCCCGGACAAGAGCGATGCACGGTTCTACGGTGCCGCGCGGGCGACCGACCGTGAATGGCTGCCGATGCAGGGCTATCCGCAGTTCCATTCGACGTCCGAAAAAAGATTCCTTGGCGTGGCGATCAGCGGGCAAGCAGGAGCGAGTCCGGAAGCAAGTTTGAATGCGGCACTCGACCGAATCTTCAACCATCCGAACGTCGGTCCATTCATCGGTAGGCAACTGATCCAACGCTTGGTCACAAGCAACCCTGGCCCCCAGTACGTCGCTCGCGTAGCTGCCGCTTTTGCTGATAATGGAAGAGGCGTCCGCGGCGACATGAAAGCAGTAATCACCGCGGTCCTGATCGACCCCGAAGCCCGCGCCAATCCGGATCCCGCCAAAACGGGGGGAGGCAAGTTACGCGAGCCGGTGCTGCGCCTGACGCATTGGATGCGCGCGTTCAACGCAACCTCGACATCAGCGCGCTACCTGGTCGCCAATCTTGACGACCCTCTCGCTGCGCTTGGGCAGACGCCGATGCGCGCCCCCAGCGTCTTTAATTTTTACCGCCCCGGCTACACGCCGCCGAACACGTCGATTGCCAAGGCCGGCCTCGTCGCCCCTGAGATGGAGATCACCGCCGAGCCTTCAGTGATCGGCTACCTCAACTTCATGCAAAGCATCATTGTTTTTGGCGTCGGCACGGGACGCGACATGCAGCCGAATTACAACGCTGAGATCGGGTTGGCTGACACACCCCAGCGAATACTTGAGCGGATAAATCTTTTACTCTTGGCCGGCGAAATGTCGCCGCAGCTTTCGGGCCACATCACGACTGCTCTGAATGCGATCCCTATCCCCACGGGTAATCCAACCAATGCCGCTGCAGCGAGAAAAAATCGGGTCCACATGGCGGTCTTCCTGACGATGGCCTCCCCTGAATATATCGTTCAAAAATAGGAGCTCTATCGTGACCGAAAACATAAACGCATCTCGCCGTCGATTCCTGCATGCGGCGTCTACCATGTCGGTTGGCGCGGCCGCAGCGCCGTTTGCGCTCAATCTCCTTACGGTCGGGGCCGCTGCGGCACAAACGGCGAACGATTACAAGGCGATCGTCTGTCTCTTTATGTCAGGGGGAAACGATCATGCCAATACGGTGTTGGCTACGGATTCCGCTTCATGGACCAGTTATGAGACGGTGCGGAAGACAAGCGGTACAGATTCGATCGCATTGCCGCGAGTCGGCGACTCCGGCGGAGTTTTGCCGATTGTGCCCGTGACTACACAAGGCCGCACGTTCGCGTTACACCCGAACCTAGGGCCACTTCGGGACTTATTCGCCGGCGGCCGCGCGGCGATTGTCGCCAACGTCGGCCCCTTGATCGTACCGACCACAGTCGCGCAATTCCGGGCACAAAGTGTACCGTTACCACCGAAATTGTTTTCCCATAACGACCAACAGTCAGTGTGGCAATCCATTCAGCCGGAGGGCGCCAGATTCGGTTGGGGCGGACGCATTGGCGACATGGTGGCATCAATGAATACGAATGCCACTTTCACCTCCGTGTCCGCTTCCGGCAACGCCGTCTTCCTCGCCGGGGAAAGCGTCAATCAATACCAGGTCAGTGCGTCTGGCGCGGTGCCGATTAATGGCTTGTCCGGATCACTGTTTGGAGCACCGGCTAATGCCAACCCGTTGCGAGAGATTATTACCGCGGATCGCAGCAACCTGTTCGAACGAGAACATGCGGCCATTGTCCGTCGTTCGATTGCCGCGCAGGGGGTGCTCAGCGCAGCAATGGCTCCCGCGGGTCCCGGCGGTGTGCCCGATCCGACGCAATACACCAACCCGAACACCGGCGTACTGTCGACCAATTCGCTGGCAACGCAATTGCAAACAGTCGCACGAATCATCGCCGGCCGCGGTGTATTGGGGGCGCGTCGCCAGGTGTTCTTCGTCAATATGGGAGGTTTTGATACCCACGATCTGCAACGCTCGATGCACGCGGACCTAATGACACGCCTGGCCCACGCGATTTCGTACTTCGATACCGTGCTCGCCAGCCTGGGTGGCAGCGATATGAGAAAACAGGTCACCTTATTTACCGCGTCAGACTTCGGACGCACCTTCACCAGCAACGGCGACGGTACGGACCATGGGTGGGGCTCACATCACTTTGTGGTCGGCGGCGCTGTCAAAGGACGTGAGATCTACGGCATGTTTCCCGAAACGGGTCTCGGACACAGCCATGATGCCGGTTCCGGTAGCCTGCTGCCGACAATTTCAGTTGACCAATATGGTGCTACCCTGGCCAGCTGGTTCGGGTTGACGTGGAACGAGATCGTCGACATCTTCCCCGATATCCGCAATTTCACGAACCGCACTCCCGCTCTTGGATTTATGGCTTGAGGTCGGCTGCTCAGCAACAACAATGGATTGGAATTATGAATGGGTTCTGACTCGAGTGAGGTGATCCTGATCTGTGCTGGACCCGTCCCTCTAATACTACTGCGTCATTAGTTTGGGGAGCTATTGAAGCATAGTAACAATGGTATTTGTGTCCTCTTTGCGAAACGAGTTGGTAATTCGCGTTCGAATGACCGCTTGAGGCAGTTCTGACGCCACCTTCTTTCGCTTTCTGCGTTCAAAGCCGGCGCCACTGTCAAGGCGGCTGGCCAGTTTGGCAATGAGCTCCAGCCGCAGCGTCGTGACCGAGTCAGGCACGTGGCGTTGCCTCCGAACGGGCGCCGCGCGGACGGAAACCTTCGGGTAGCGTAAGCGTTTTGCGTTGTGCAGTCTTTTTTTTTCGTAGCCGCTGCCCGACTAAGAAGCCGTACGCCGCGATACAGAGGCTCGCGTGGTGGTGAAAGCCGCGCCAGCCACGTCCTTCGTAATGCCCCAACCCAAACTCCTGTTTCAGTTCCTGATAGTCGCGTTCAATACGCCACCGCATCTTCGCGATGCTCACGAGCTCCTGCATCGAGACCTCGACCGGCAGATTCGACAGCCAGTACTTGGTCGGTTCCTCTTTATCTTCGGGCCATTCGAGCAGTAACCAGGCTTCGGGGTGGGGTTCGCATCGCAGGTAGTCCCTATGCGCCGGCCGTACCCGCACTCTCGCAAAGCGGGAAGACAGCTCAGCATTGGTGCCTTCGCGCCATGCGACCTTGCTCCATGCCTGGGTTGGCAATGCCAACGCCAATTCCTTGACCGATAGCGGTTCGTGACCCGGGCCACGCTGTAATCGTGTTGGCCGCGTGCCTCGGCCTCGATAAGGTTTAGGCGGCAGCGGCCCGCTATCCGGTCCCCGTACGCTCGTGCCCGGCCCAATCCCCACCACATAGTCCAGTTCCATTGCTTCGAGCTCTTCGCGAAACGCGCACTCATTGCCGTAGGCGGCATCGGCGACCACCGTCCCCACCGGCACGCCGGCAGCCTTCGCCGTCTGTATCTGCTCCAACGCGATCTGCGGCTTGGTGGCAAAGTCAATTGACTCGGGCACCCCAGCCGTCCACCGTCGCTGCTCATCTTCGCACCATGCTTGTAGCAAATACAGACGGCAGGCAATCGGAATGCTGGCCAATGCAGTCGCCAGAGACAACGTCACCGTAATTTGGCAATTATCCTGCTTGCGCGTTTGCCCGCAGTACTGCCGGCCAACGCCGACCGAATGCTTTCCCTTCTTGGGAGTCCCTGTATCGTGAACGATCCAAAACCAATCCCGCGCTTGGCGTGCCATCAGCGGTTGTACCCATGCGCGCACTTGCTTGAGCATCGCATCATCTGACCAGTCCGACTGGCCGACGAAGTGCAGCAGCGATTGGTGCTTGGCACTCACGTGCCGCGGATCCAATTGCGCCGCTAGCGGTTCGACACTCTTGCGCGGCACCGGCAGCATCAAGCCAGTGCAATACTCTTTCATTGGCCCTACCCGATCAACATGCGCCAAGGCAGCGGCCAAATGGTCTAGGTAGTGATCAAAATCATCCGTCTTCATTGTGCCGTCTCCTCGAGAAGACGGCTCATTTTACGGACAATGCATCTGATTTGATACGCGTGAGGTCAGGCAAATTTCTCCTTGCAAACCGCTGCGGCCCGCGCCAATGCTGGACTGCAGAGCTAATGACGCAATAGTACAAACTGTCTGGAATAGCCGAAGTGCCTGACCTACTCCCCGATCAACATCCACGCCGGAAACACATCGATGCCAGGGTGCCGAGGCGCAGCATTAAACTACTCATGGATCACTTAAATCGCGACAGCAGCCGATCGAATAATCAAGGCGGAGACTCCATACCTTGGGGTTGAGAGTGCACTATCCGCCTGGCATTCTGAGCGGAGCGAGGAATCTGACTTCCCACTCGTCACGCGACACTGAGCTTCCTCATGGCTTGACCGGGCTGCGCTAAGCTGCCTCTCCGTGACCACATGTTTATCGGTGGTGTCACGCAAGATCACTGCATAACCGCGTTCACTCCCCGAGCGAACAACCGGAGCTGAAATCTGTTCGCGAAATGGTCCCATCCACTCCCCTGACACCCGCGTCTGTACGGAAGCTTTTCGGACATCTGCGACTTGTACATCCTGTCTTGGCTTAGACCGGCGCCGCGTCGCCTAGCAGCCAATATCAATCCAGTTGCCATGAACAGGACGCGGCCGGATCCAGCACCGAAGAAACAAAACTCGTAAATCGTGTATGGATTAACGGGCTGCCGCGGCAGGCGCGCTCGCCGGTATGCCGAGCGTCGCATACGTCTCCAACATGGAGCTGGTATAGGCGGCGCGGTTAAAGCGCTGTTCCACAAGCGCCCGAGCGGCGCGTCCGCAAGCGGCTATTTCACCAGCGCTCATCGCCTGCACGCGTGAAAGAAGTTTAGCAAGCGCTTCGACATTACCACTTTCGAAACACCAACCGGAAACGCCCTCTTCCACCATTTCCGGAATTCCCCCGATATCGGCGCCAATAACGGGCTTACCCAGCGCGAAACTTTCCAGCACACTCATCGGCGCGTTTTCATACCATTCGGATGGCAAGACAACTGCTTTGGCACCGCCTACTAAGGAGCTGAGTGCTTCACCAGAGCGGTAGCCGAGGAACTCAACGTCTGCCTCCAACGCACTTTGTAACGCTTTCAACGATGCTTCTTCTGGCCCCGTGCCTACGATTCTAAGTTGAACACCTGCAATCTTTGCTGCGGTCATCAGCGTACTTACCCCTTTTTCGGGTGCGAGACGGCCGAAATATAAAAAATAGTCGCCACCGTCAAAAGCCGGCTTGAAGCGCGACGTATTTACGTAGTTCGGTATGTAGACAAACTTGTCCTCCGGCCAGCCCCACTCGATAAACTTTTTCATGAAGAAACGGCTCGGCACAACGACCCGGTCGACATGGGTCTGGTAGGTGTTCAGGAAACGGTGAACTGCACTTTCGGCGGCTACGACGGTACTGGTGGCCAGCGATCCGCGTACGCACCGGTGCTTGATCACATTGAGCACGCTGCCGCCATTGCAGCGCTCGCAGATGCCGGATGCATTGAGCATCTTGTATGCCGGACAAGCAATCTTCAAGTCATGCGCTGTCATTACCACTGGCACCCCGGCCTTCTTAAGCACCGGAAGAATCGCCGGTGACAAGTGGTGGTAGATGCAATGCAGATGCGCGACATCGGCAGGAAAATTCTCCAGCAACTCCCGCAACTTTTTCTGCGCTTCAAACGAATACACGACCTTGGCAGCCATCGCGATTTTTTGCGTGAGCGTATAGGCGTGCCCAAATTCAAGTTCATTCACGAAATACGGCGACCACTCGGATTCAAAATTCTTTGGATGATGCATCGCGAAAAACGCATTTTCCCATCCGAGCTCTTCCATCAGTGCAGCGTGGTCGAAGTACACGACATCAGAACCGCCACGACGATAGTGATAATTGTTAATGCTAAGAATATTCGGCATGGATGCGCTCTCGTGTGTGGGCTACACCGCACCGTGGCCCGGTGCAGGCGTCAGCGGGCTGATTCAATGAACAACAAGGCACCGATCCACCGGCGAACGGGTTGACCGGGCAACATTAAACTCCTCCGGTAGCGTCCCGGCCGCAATGAGCATGATGATTTGTTCCGGCCCGGGAATGCCCGCCGCCACGCGAAGCTCCTTGTCCGTCGACCGCTCTTTGGACCAGTTCAAACAGCACGTTCCATACCCAAGGTCGTGCAGCGCCAGACAGATCGACATCGAAAACATGCCACCATCGATCCACGCCTGATAACGCTCACCGACATCGACAAAAAAACTGAGATCGCACGTAATGACAAGCACCGCAGATGCCCGGTCGCCGAATCCCCGGCTACAGCCCTGAATCTCGAGAAGCTTGGGCAGATGCTCTTTATCACTAAAGGCGTGAACCTTCCAGGCCTGCCTGTTGCAGACCGACGGAGTCTTTTGAGCGATCTCCACAGCGAGCCGGATGTCCTGTTGCGGAATCGTCCCGCCGCTGAAGTTCCTCACGCTGTGCCGCGACTCGAAGAAACCGCGAAACCCCGAGCTGCGAGCGAAGTCGAGATCAGCGCGCCTCACTCGCGTTACGCCGCCCGACCACGAACTGACCGTCTGTTGAGGCAATCCATGCTTCGTAACGATGGCAGCCAAACGCCCTTGTACGTATTGGGCGTCATGGCCTATGCGCTCGTGAAATGCAACATACTCACTCATCGCTGCAAACGCCGTCGCCGCAGGCTCACTAATTCCAAAATCAGTGAAGTACGCGTCGATTTCATCCAGCAGTCTTGGAATCACTTTCATACCGAATCCCGGTCGTGGATTTGGCAGGCTCAGTCCTTTCTCCACTTGATGATAGAACAGCGTGAGGCTGGCCGCCCGCTCGGACTGCAACCACCTGCTTTTGTTCATGCCGGAATAGAAAAGGAAACGACGGAAGTCGTATACGTAATCAGGCAGCATCCGCATGGCGAAATACGCATCCCGGATCAGCTTGTGCGCAAACGTTGGCGTATATCGCAAAATCACTTTCTTGTAGTTCATGGTTTTATCATCTCAATCTGTAGTTCAAAAGCTTTGCTGCTCGCGACGATGCAGAATCAGAAACCATCCAGGCGGGGCAGTCGTCGAAATCGTTCAGATTCATCAGATTTGACATGCGGTTTCCAGTAACGTTGAAAAACATCCATCGGCACCTTGGGAACCGTGCGTCTGCTCTTTGTTACGTCGATCCCGGTTTCAAAATTTCTATTTTTCCGGTGACCACAGAATTTCCGGGTATGGTCACCTCAAACTCTCCGTTCGCGTCCACATCCGTCATGATTTCGGTGGTAACAGGGGTCACCGCATACGGACTCACATAATTGGAGCCCGACGCATTGCCTCCACCTAGTCGTACCATTTTTATTGCCAACCTCTTTGACGCGAAATGAGGCATGGCGAACCGGATAGGGACCGGTTCTGAACTACGGTTGATCATCCATGTTGAAAACTGCGAGCGGTCCCGGCTCGAAAACACCGCAACA
>JAQGMD010000286.1 GCA_028292565.1 Burkholderia sp.
GCCCGCGAGGATGGTGAGCGGATGGATGAAACTCTCGTACAGCACGCCGAGCAGCACGTAAATCACCAGCAGCGCCACCACCAGCAGTACCGCCTGGCTGCCTTGCGAGGACTTGAACACCGCGGCGTCGCCGCCGTACGAGGTGATCACGCTCGGCGGCATCTTGATTTCATTCTGGTACTGTTCGATCTTCGCAGACGCTACGCCCAACGGAACGTCGGGCGCCAGGTTGAAGGAAATCGTGATGGCCTGTAGCTGACCCTGGTGGTTGATCGAGGTTGGGCCTACCGTTCTTTCGACGCTGGCAAAACTGGATAACGGCACCAGGTTGCCGACGTTGTTCCTGATGTAGATGTTATCAAAGGCGCGCTCATCCTGCCTGAACGCATCGGCCACCTGCATGATGACGTTGTAGTCATTGCTGCTGGTATAAATGGTTGAGACCTGCCGCTCGCCAAAAGCACTGTACAACGCCGTGCGCAAATCCTGCATTTGCACGCCGAGCAGGTTCGCCTTGTCCCGGTCGATCTTGAGCGAGGCTTGCAAACCCTTCAGTTGAGAGTCGCTGGTGGCGTCGCGAAACGCGGGGTCGTTGCGCAGCCGTTCGAGCAGCCTGGTGCTCCATTCATTCAACTCTTCGGCGCGCACGCTTTGCAGCACATACTGATATCGGCTCTTGCTGGAGCGTCCGCCCAGCTGCAGGTTCTGGATCGGCCGGAAGTAGACGGCGATGCCGGGTATCGCCCGAATTTGTTTACGTAGCCCTTCCAGCACTTTCGGCATGGGTTCACGTTCGCCGCGAGGCTTCAGGTTCAGGAACATGCGGCCGGTGTTCTGCGTAGTGTTGCCGCCGATAGTGGAGGCAACGCTGGCGACATTCGGGTCCTTCCTGACGATCTCTTCGACCTGGCTCTGCTTCAATTGCATCGCCTCGTACGAAATGTCCTCGGACGCCTCGGTCGTCACGCTGATCTGGCCTATGTCTTCTTCCGGAAAAAATCCTTTCGGAATCGTCACGAATAGCCACGCTGTCAGCACGAAGGTCAGCAGCGCCACGATCAGGATCACCAGTCGATGCTTCAGGCCCCAGTCGAGCGTTCTGGTATAGCCGCGCAGCATGGCGTTGAACATCCCTTTGCCGTCACGATCGGCGTGATGCACAGCGCCGGGCTTGAGATAGCGGGCGGACAACATCGGCACCAGCGTGAGCGATACGATCGCCGACACCAGGATCGCCAGCGAAACCACGACGGCAAACTCATGAAACAGCAATCCGATCACTCCGGGCATGAAGAAGATCGGGATGAACACCGCGACCAGCGAGACCGATATCGACACGATGGTGAATCCCATCTCCTTCGAACCGACCAACGCCGCCTTGAACGGCTCCATGCCGTCTTCAATATGGCGCACGATGTTTTCCAGCACGACGATCGCATCGTCGACCACCAGGCCGACCGCAAGCGTGATGCCGAGCAGGGAAATATTGTCGAGGCTGTAGCCGAATGCATAGAGCAGGGCAACGGCGCCGATCAGGGAAATCGGCAAGGTGACGGAAGGGATGATGGTCGCCACCATTTTGCGCAGGAACAGGAAGATCACCATCACCACCAGCGCTATGGTCAGGGCCAGCGTGAGATTGACGTCGTGGATCGCTTCGCGTACCGACACCGAGCGGTCGTTCAGCAGATTGACCTTGATCGATGCCGGCATCTGCGCCTGGAAACGCGGCAGCATTTCACGCACGCCGTCCACCACTGCGACAGTGTTCGCATTCGGCTGGCGCTGTATCGCCAGGACGATCGAGCGCTCACCGTTGAAGAAGCTGGCGCTCTTGACCGACTCATAACTGTCCTCCACCTGCGCGACTTCACGCAGCCTGATCGGCGAGTTGTTGCGGCTGGCAATGATCAGGTCCGCAAACTCCTTCGCGTTCTTGAGTTGCTGGTTAGCCTGGATGGTCAGTGTCTGCTGCGGACCGTCGAGTACGCCGACCGGTGTGTTCGCGTTCGCTGCCCGGATGCCGGACACGAGTTCGTCGAGTGAAATATTGCGTGTGGCGAGCAGTGCGGGATTGACACTGACCCGCACGGCGTAGCGTTTCTGCCCGAAGATCGACACCTGCGCCACGCCGTTGAGCGTGGAAAGACTTGGCGAGATCAGGTTTTCCGCATAATCGTTAAGTTCCGACAGGCTCAACGAGGGCGAAGTGAGCGCGAGCAGCAACACCGGGGCATCGGCCGGATTCACCTTCCGGTAAGACGGCAGGGAAGTCATTTCCTCGGGCAACGCGCGCTGCGCACGGAGCAACGCCGCCTGTACATCGACGGCCGCAGCGTCGATGTCGCGCGACGGATCGAATTCCAGTGTGACCGATGTGCTGCCAAGGGTACTGGTCGAACTGATCACGCTGAGGCCGGAGATCGTGGAGAACTGTTTCTCGAGTGGCAGTGCAACGGACGCCGCCATGGTTTCCGGACTGGCGCCCGGCAGGCTGGCGCTGACGTTGATGACCGGCGTGTTATAGCTGGGCAGCGCCGCGACCGGTATTTTCAGATAGGCCAGGATGCCTGCGACCACGACAGAAATGCTGAGCAGCACGGTCATGATCGGGCGGCGTATGCAGAGTTCGGATATATTCATTTGGAGTTTTCCCGGCTGACCGTCACGCAGCGCGGTCGTTGTTGCCGGCGCCGGCCCGGGTGTCCCTGACCTTCATGCCGGGCCGCAGGTTTTGCTTGCCATCGACGATGACAAGTTCACCCGGCTCCAGTCCTTTGACGACTGCCTGGTCGCCGAACGAATAAACCAGTTCGATGCGTTTCGGCTGCGCGCTTTTGTTCGCATCCACGACATACACCGTGCGGGCATCGACGCCGACGATGATCGCCGCCTGCGGTATCACGATGGCATCCTTGATCTCGCGCACCACGGTCTGCAGGGCTACATACTGTCCGGGCCACAGCAACTGATTTTCATTCGGAAAGACCGCCTTGACCCTGATGGTGCCGTTCTGCGGATCGACCGCATTGTCGACGAAGCTCAGGCCGCCATCGATGCGTGCATTTGCAGCAGGAACCAATGCCGCGACCTTGACCAAACCGGCGCCTTTCTGTGCCGCGAGTACTGCATTCAGTTCCGCCTCGGGTACGGTAAAAGTTGCGGCACTCGGATGCAATTGCGAGATCGTGACCATGGGCGTAGCCATGCCGGGTTGCACCAGGCTGCCGGTGAATACGTTGATTACGCCGGCGCGTCCGGACGACGGTGCGCGGATGGCCTGGTAACTGAGAAGGACGCGCGCCGCTTCCACCGCTGCGCCGTCGGATTGCAAGGTGGCGTTCTGCGCATCGACCTGCGCCTGAACGGTATCGACTGCGCTTTGTGCGATAAAGCCCTTCGAGAGCAATTCGCGGCTGCGGGCCAGTTGACGTTGCAGGTCGGCGAGGGACGCCTTGTCTTTTGCGATCTGGGCCTGCGCTTTCTGCAATTCGACGCGCGCCGCACGGTCATCCAGTGTGAACAGCATTTCGCCTGCTTTGACGAACTGACCTTCCTTGATATGCACCTTCGCGATGACATTCGAGACTTGCGGACGTATGTCGACGCTGTTGAGAGAGCTGACATACCCCTTCGCGTCGAGCCGGACCGGCACGTCCATCCGCTTTGCGCTGACCGTGGTGACGGTGGCGGCCGGTGCCTGGGCCGGCTTGTTGGCATCGGCATTCCGGTTGGCGGGCATGAATAGATACCAGCCCACCAGAACGGCGACCAGTAGTGCGCCTGCGACCAGGATTTTTTTTTGCATAAAGGACTTAAGTTATAGATGTCGGTGATGCGGGATGGTTCGTGCGTGTCTCGACGCTGCGCGAGGATACTGCATTGCAGCAGCTTCATCCGAGAGAAAATGCGTGCCTGAGATGGACAACCCGAGTTTCATGTCTTACTCTGATTGTAATAAATAGGTGGCACTATCCATGTATCGGAATGTACCGGTGATCAAGACGTGACCGCCGGTACTGCGGGCTCGGATCTTGCTTGATAAGACGGGGACAGTCTTCATGCGGCTAACGGCCGCGCCTCGCCGTCCCAGCCGGAATCTGTCTCTCCGCAGCCATTGATACGTCTCAAGGTGGTTCCTGTTCGATCGAGCTTCTCTCGTCCGGAACGGTATGATCCCAAACCTGTCGCGCATGACTCATCAGCGCCGGGTTTGCGCCGCCATGGGTAAGTAAGTGTCAGTATGTATTTTGTAGAGCCTTATTTTTGTAGATGCTAATCGGAGAGCAAAATGACTGAAGTCGTAATCGTCGCCGCAGGCCGCACCGCTGTAGGCAAATTCGGTGGCTCGTTAGCCAAGATCCCGGCAGCCGAGCTCGGTGCGCATGTAATCAAGGAACTGCTGGCCAGGGCGGGCGTCAGTCCCGAGGCAGTGAATGAAGTAATCATGGGCCATGTGCTGACCGGCGGCGCCGGACAGAACCCCGCGCGGCAAGCACTGATTCGCGCCGGGCTCCCCAATATGGTGCCCGGCTTCACTGTCGGCAAAGTTTGCGGCAGCGGACTCAAGGCAACCCATCTTGCCGCGCAGGCAATTAAATGTGGTGATGCGGAAATTATCGTCGCCGGTGGCCAGGAAAACATGAGCGCTGCGCCGCACGTACTGCCGAATTCGCGCGACGGCTTCCGCATGGGCGATGCCAAGCTGATCGACTCCATGTTGTACGACGGCCTGTGGGACGTGTACAACCAGTATCACATGGGCGTTACCGCGGAGAACCTCGCGAAGAAGTACAACATCTCGCGTGAAGAGCAGGATGCATTTGCAGCCGCTTCGCAGAACAAGGCGGAGGCTGCGCAAAAGGCCGGCAGGTTCAAGGACGAAATCATTCCGCTCGAGATTCCCGCAAAGAAGGGCTCGATCGTGTTCGACAGCGTTGAATTCATCAAGCTTGGTGTGACGGCCGAAGCCCTCTCTTCATTGCGCCCCGCATTCGACAAGAACGGCACTGTCACCGCCGGTAATGCGTCCGGCATCAATGACGGCGCGGCTGTCGTCATCATGATGTCGGCGAAAAAGGCTGACGAGCTTGGCCTGAAGCCGATGGCGCGGATCAAAGCCTATTCCTCCGCTGGCGTGGATCCCAGCGAAATGGGCATCGGCCCGGTACCTGCTACCCAACTCTGCTTGCGCAAAGCGGGCTGGACGCATCGCGATGTTGATCTCATGGAGATCAACGAAGCCTTTGCCGCGCAGGCGCTGGCCGTCAACAAAGAAATGGGCTGGGACACCAGCAAGATCAACGTCAACGGCGGCGCAATCGCGATCGGGCACCCGATCGGCGCATCCGGCGCGCGCATCCTGGTGACGCTGCTGCATGAAATGGTGCGGCGTGATGCCAAACGCGGTCTTGCTTCGCTCTGCATCGGTGGTGGCATGGGTGTTGCACTCGCGGTCGAACGCTAAGGAGTTGGTAAGTTGTCTTTGATAGTCGTAGTCTGATAATGGGGGAAATATGGCTAGAATCGCATTAGTCACCGGAGGCATGGGCGGCTTGGGTGAAGCCGTTTGCATCAAGATGGCAGCACTTGGCTATCAGGTTGTTACCACGCATTCGCCCGGCAATACCAGGACGCAGGAGTGGCTCGCCTCGATGGAACAGCAGGGCTTGAACTTTCGCGCCTACCCGTGCGACGTTGCCGATTACGATTCGGCCGCTGAATGCGTGGCGCGCATTACCGCGGACATCGGACCGGTCGATGTGCTGGTGAATAATGCGGGCATTACACGCGACATGACCTTCAAGAAGATGGACAAGACCAATTGGGATGCGGTGATGAAAACCAATCTCGATTCCGTGTTCAACATGACCAAGCCGGTATGCGACGGCATGACGGAGCGCGGTTGGGGACGCATCGTCAATATCTCCTCGGTCAACGGGCAGAAGGGCGCATTCGGCCAGACCAACTACTCCGCCGCCAAGGCTGGGATGCACGGTTTCACCAAGGCACTTGCGCTCGAAGTGGCGCGCAAAGGGGTCACGGTCAATACCATCTCGCCGGGCTACATCGGCACCAAGATGGTGATGGCCATCCCCTCGGAGGTCCTCGAAAGCAAAATCATCCCGCAAATCCCGATGGGACGCCTGGGCAAACCGGAAGAAGTCGCCGGCCTGGTCGCCTATCTGGCGTCGGATGAGGCGGCATTCCTCACGGGCGCGAACATCGCCATTAATGGTGGACAACACATGTACTGATACGGCACATCGACTGGCCTTCGAGCCGGTTCGCGATTGTCTTTGCCAGGCGATTGCGAACCGGTTTTTATTTTGGCGGTCTGTCAACATGCAAACCGGAGGAGACTGAACATGAAAACACTTCTTGCGTTTCTGGTCGCGGCGACGCTCGGCATGGGCGCGGCTGTCGCGCAAACTCCCGCTCCTGGCAATCAAGGCCCTCCCGCCGCGCCATCGGCCCGGGGCGGCGATACCGCAAAGCCGCCCCAGCCCGCCAAGAAGGTGAAGGCGAAGAAGGCAAAGAAGATCCGGAAAGCAGCCGCCGGAGTTGATAACCGGCACTTCGCATAATTTATGTTTCAGGTTTCGAACTATTTCAGGCCAACACCCATCTATTTTTGACGACCTGGAGGGTAGCCGCCGATCGGACGGACCATGTCATTGCAACACCAACGACCGCTGACGGCAGTTGCCCCATCATTGGTCCGCTCCCCCTGTCATTTTATGAATTGAGTTCTAAACTTATTTACCCCGGCCCTGATATTTTGGAGAAGTCTATGCGGAGCGAGTTCAACCAGAAATTTAGCCCCGAACTTGTTGAAATGAACGAGAAGTTACGGAAAGACCAGATGCGCGCGCTTGAGCCGCACGGGGCAAAGCCCATCTCGGACCTCCCGAGAATGTCGGAGGTTGAACGAGCCAAGTGGTACTTTTGGAACCTGCATGAGAACCTGGATGAATTCCGGCGCCTTGAACCGACCGTGGTGGGGCAGGTGATGTGCACGCAACTGACGCTGACCGACGGCTTGCCGATGGAGGCGACAAAAACGGAATCGGGAAAGCGGGTATCCCTGCACACCAAATGGCAACTGCGCCTGGTCTATTCGGCATTACAAAACGAGGAGAGCTTTCCGATCGGGGAAGGCTCGGTCGATCTGTTGATCTCCAACACCGCGCCGACCAGTCCGTCGCTGCAGAAAAACCAGAAAGGCTACCTCGACTCCGACAATTCGATGTTTCCGAACCAGCTGTTCCTGTATGGCTGGGTCAGCGAAAGCGTATGGGAAGAAGTGAAACCCCACCTCTATAGTCCCAGTCCCACCTGTCATACCGACATCATGTTGCGGGATAACTATGTGTTTCCGGTGAAGTCGGGGTTTGATTTTGTGGTGGGGCCGCCGGGGTCGGTGGGTATTACCAACCTGGAGTTCCGGGTGGCTTATTACTCGGGAGAGCGCAGGACTGCGCGGCGGAATTAGGGTTTACTCCCCCTCTCCCGCAAGCGGGAGAGGGAATAACCCACTCGTCGCGTCCGACAACTCCCGTACCTGAACCTGCCCAACTGTCAAAGCCCGCAG
>JAQGMD010000333.1 GCA_028292565.1 Burkholderia sp.
CCCTACACTGACATGAAATCCGCTCTGACATAAGCCACCGATAAAAAAAATAGCCCGGCGGCTCTGGGCAGAACCGCCGGGCTATTCTATCTGTGATTCGGATTGACGGCTTGCAACACAAATCGCCGGGCCGATCAACCTTACTTATGCAGCATCGCGCGATGCCTTCTTGCGCTCATGCTCTTTCAGGTGGCGCTTGCGCAGGCGGATGCTCTTCGGCGTGATTTCGACCAGCTCATCATCCTCGATGAACTCGACCGCATATTCCAACGACATCTGGATCGGCGGCACCAGACGCACCGCCTCGTCGGTACCCGACGAACGAACGTTGGTCAGCTGCTTGCCCTTGATCGGGTTGACCACCAGGTCATTGTCGCGTGAGTGGATACCGATGATCATGCCTTCATACACAGGGTCGTTATGGCTGACGAACATGCGGCCGCGATCCTGCAACTTCCACAGTGCGTAGGCAACCGCTGCGCCATCGTCCTGTGAAATCAGCACGCCGTTGCGACGGCCCGCGAGTTCGGTCTTGCTGTTATCAACCGGAGCATATTCGTCGAAAATATGGCTCATCAAACCGGTGCCGCGCGTCAGCGTCATGAATTCGGACTGGAAGCCGATCAGGCCACGCGCAGGAATGCGGTATTCGAGACGTACACGTCCCTTCGCGTCCGATTCCATGTTCTGCAGATCGCCACGGCGACGGCCGAGCTCTTCCATCACGCCACCCTGGTGGGTGTCTTCCACGTCGACGGTCAACAGCTCATACGGCTCGCATTTGACACCGTCGACTTCCTTGTACACCACGCGCGGACGCGACACGGCCAGCTCATAGCCTTCACGACGCATGTTTTCCAGCAGGATGGTCAGGTGCAATTCACCGCGGCCCGACACTTCGAATGTCGTGTCATCTCCGGTATCGGTCACACGCAATGCAACGTTGGCTTTCAGTTCGCGCTCGAGGCGTTCGCGAATCTGGCGGCTGGTCACAAACTTGCCTTCGCGTCCGGCGAGCGGCGAATTGTTGACGAGGAAGTTCATCGTCAGCGTCGGCTCGTCTACCTTGAGCATCGGCAGCGCGTCCGGCACGTCAGGCGCGCAAACCGTGCTGCCAATGCCGATTTCTTCAATACCGTTGATCAGCACGATGTCGCCGGCAACCGCTTCATCGACCAGCACGCGTTCAAGGCCCTTGAAGTTCAGTACCTGGTTGATACGCGCCCTGATAGGTGTCGAGTCCGGACCGTTCATGATCACCACGTCCTGCAGCGCCTTCGCGCGGCCGCGGCTGATACGGCCGATGCCGATCTTGCCTACATAGGACGAGTAATCGAGTGAGGAAATCTGCAATTGCAACGGGCCGTCCTGATCATCGTCACGCACCGGCACGTGTTCCAGCACCGCATCGAACAAAGGCTTCATGGTGCCTTCGCGAACAGTCGATTCGAGACTTGCATAGCCGTTCAGCGCCGATGCGAACACCACCGGAAAATCCAGCTGCTCTTCCGTCGCGCCGAGTTTGTCGAACAGTTCGAAAGTGGCATTGATCACCCACTCAGGACGCGCGCCCGGACGGTCGATCTTGTTCACCACAACGATAGGCTTCAAGCCGAGCGCAAGTGCCTTGCGCGTGACGAAACGCGTCTGCGGCATCGGGCCTTCCACTGCGTCCACCAGCAACAACACACTATCCACCATCGACAGTACGCGCTCGACTTCCCCGCCGAAGTCCGCGTGGCCCGGAGTATCAACGATGTTGATATGCGTGCCTTCATACTCGACCGCGCAATTCTTGGCCAGAATCGTGATGCCGCGCTCTTTTTCAAGATCGTTGGAGTCCATCACGCGGGTATCAACCTGCTGGTTTTCGCGGAAGGTGCCGGACTGCCGCAGCAGTTGGTCGACCAGCGTCGTTTTGCCATGGTCAACGTGGGCAATGATGGCGATATTGCGGATGGCGCGTTTTGTGTTTGACATGATGATGGTGATCGTTGTGGACTGAATTCGGGAAACCGGAAATTATAGCATGTTGCGTCGCATGAATTCCTGAAAAACCCTAGGAATTTCAAAGAGTTGCTAGCCGTCCAACGGACGTTTTACGACGCCTGGTTAAATCAAATGCATTTGCGGCAGTCAGGGCAAGCGAGGCATTCTTTGCTTGGCTTGCATGAAAGCCAATGTTTGCTCGTTCTGCCTCCGCTATTTGAGCGGCAATCTGCATAGGTGGTTTTTCCGGCGGATAAGTTCAACGGTTCCAGCCCAATTTGAGGCGGGGGAACCGGAGACTGTTTCGGGCGCGCACTTTATGGATTGCCGGTGGCAACCAACCTCTCAGGGGCAAGCACATCGAACTCCGTGACTTGCGCGGTCCCAAGCAGGCTGCCATCGCTCTCGCGATAAACGCGCACGCGCCCCTTTTGCGGCGGCGCCACGCCTTCCTTGCCGAGCGCGAGGCGTTGCCCTTGAAGAAACCGCTTCGCCATTTCTTCATGCAATACAATCGCGGGAAAAGACGATAGCAACGCATCAACCGGCGCGAGCGATCCGGTACGCTCGGCCTCGGGCGTTTGGGCAAGCGCGTCAAGCGTCACTGCATGATCGATGGTGAGCGAGCCGACCTGTGTGCGACGCAAGGCCCGCAAATGCGCGCCGCAACCGAGCGCGGCGCCGATATCCTCACCCAGCACACGAATGTATGTGCCTTTGCTGCAGGTAACCCGCAATTTCAGATAGGGCGCCTGGTAATTGAGGAACTCCAACGCATGTATCGTCACGCGGCGCGCCTCACGCTCAAGCGTCACGCCCGCGCGCGCATACTCATACAATGGTTTTCCATCGCGTTTGAGTGCGGAATACATCGGCGGCACTTGGTCAATCTCGCCGCGAAACTGCAAAAGGACTGATTCGATCTTCTCGCGCGTGACGCTCACATCGCGCGTCTCAAGCACGTCGCCTTCAGTATCGCCCGTCGTCGTTGCGACGCCGAGGTGAACGACCGTCTCGTACGTCTTGTCGGCTTCGAGCAAGTCTTGCGCGAATTTCGTCGCTTCGCCAAAACACAAAGGCAGCAGCCCGGTCGCGAACGGATCGAGCGTGCCGGTGTGCCCCGCCTTCTGCGCATTGAGCAAACGCTTGGCTTTGATCAGGACATCGTTACTGGAATGGCCGGCATGCTTGTCGAGCAATAGCACGCCGTGAACCGGCACGCGAGTTTTTTTGGGCGAGTTTTGCGCCATCGTGGGATAAAAAAATGCCGCGCAAAAACTGCGCGGGTATGAAACTCAGGTTTCGTCTGAGTCCTTGGCCCGCGTTGCATTAGCTTCGTCGATCAGTTTCGACAATTCCATGCCGCGCGCGGTCGAGGTATCGTGGACGAAATGCAGTTCGGGGATCGCGTGGATGGTCAGGCGCCGGCCAAGCTGGCCGCGCAAGTAACCTGACGCCGCGCGCAGGCCGGCCAACGTGTTTTGCACGGTTTCCGGATCATCCTGCAAGCTGGTGTAAAACACCTTCGCATGCGCATAGTCCGGTGTGACCTGCACTTCGGTAAGGGTGATCATCCCCACGCGTGGATCTTTCAACTCAAACGCGATGAGTTCCGCCAGGTCGCGCTGGATCTGGTCGGCTACGCGTAGACCGCGGCCGGGAATGGATTTGCTGTGTTTTGCCATATGAGAGTCGACAATGTCTGTAGAAAAAGTTCAGCGGACGGCCGGAAATAAACCAGCCGTCCGCCGATACCAATCTACAGAGTGCGTGCGACTTCCTGAACTTCGAAGACTTCCAGTTGATCACCTTCTTTGATGTCGTTGAAGTTTTTCAGTGACAGACCGCATTCAAAGCCGGCTTTCACTTCCTTCACGTCATCCTTGAAGCGCTTGAGCGAATCGAGTTCGCCGGTCCACACCACCACATTGTCGCGCAACAGGCGAACCGAGGAGCCACGCTTGACCAAACCGTCGAGCACGTAGCAACCGGCAATCGCGCCGACTTTGCTGACGAGGAACACCTGGCGGATTTCGACCACGCCCAATGCCTGTTCCCGCTTCTCGGGCGAAAGCATGCCAGACATTGCCGCTTTGATCTCGTCCACTGCATCGTAAATGATGTTGTAGTAGCGAATATCGATACCGTTGGATTCGGCCAACTTGCGTGCGGAAGCATCCGCACGCGTATTGAAGCCGATGATGACTGCCTTCGATGCGACCGCGAGGTTGACGTCCGACTCGCTGATGCCACCCACCGCGGCGTGCACAACCTGCACACGCACTTCGTTGGTGGACAGCTTCTGCATGGAATGCACCAGCGCTTCCTGCGAACCCTGCACGTCGGTCTTGATGATCATCGGCAGGTTCTTGACTT